>NZ_JBHYDW010000122.1:0-13738 GCF_051860475.1 Elioraea sp.
GCCGCCCGAGGCCTGATCCGCCGCATTCACGCCGCCGCTCGCGCATCGTGGGCGGCGGTGCTGCGTTCGACGAGAACGCACTGTTATGATCGCGCACTCAACTTGGCTCACGCGCGCACCAGCGCGAATGGTCGTCCCGTCACGACGATGGAGATGACCATGACGGACCGCACGAAGAACACGCCTCCCACCCCCGACACCGCCGAGGCTCTGGCAGCGATCGAGGCCCTGCTGCGATCGGTCGAGGACGGCTGGATCCCGGCGGCGCGCAAGGTCAAGGCGGCGCGGCGTGCGCTCGACGCCCTGCGCGCGCAGGCGTCGGGTCGGGAGTGACGGCGATGGCGAACCGCAGACCGGCCCTGACGCCCGCGGAGGATGGCATCCTGGCGGCGGCGATGGACGAGGCGCTCAGGCTCCGCCTGAGCGACGACCGCACCATCGAGCACGTCGCGACCGCGATCCTCGGCGAGGTCACCATCGACTACGCCACCGCGTGGCGTCTCGCATCGCGCGAGTTGGATCGGCGCTTCCCGCGCTGACTTGCCGACGAGATGGATCGGCTTCGCTTCGCCGGTGCCTGGCCGCGCCCGCTGCACGACAACGACGGCAACCGCGTCGGTCAGGCCGGGTTCATCAGCGACACCGCGGCTTAGCCCCCACAACGCAAAATGACCGCCACCCGTGGGCGGCGGTGGTGCGGTCGGCGAAGATTCGTTCTCGGGCCCGTGGGGAGGACTGACCGCCCCGAGAGCCAGGGACAGACGCGCTCAGGGAGGTTGCGACGGCGAGTACCCAGGATGCGCGTTGATCGCCGCGATCAGCTCCTGCACCTGGCTGCGCAAAAGCCGCTGGCCCCGCGACGCATGCAGGTTCAGCCGCGCCACGATCTCGTTGGCAGCCCCGTAAATCGCGGCCGCGGCAGCAGGGGCGGTGACGCTGCGCGCAAGCCCTCCCGCCCGGAACCAAACGGTCTCGCCAAGATAGGCTGCCGCCTCATCGATCTCATTGGGCGGCCGCTCATTCGCGAGATCGAAGCTGGCGTGCACCGCCTCGTGCACAACGACTGACCGCCAGCCGTCGTTCGGTTGGAAGTCGTACGCGCCGAAGGTGAAATGTCGGTTCGGGCCTCGGCTGTACGCTGCACCGAAATGCGGCCCGGTGGAGCCCACCCGGACACCGATGCGCCCCTCGCGCACGGCGGCGCCAACCCCACGCAGGCGCGCGCCAGAGACCACGAAGCCGTCGACCACGAAGTCGATCGCATCGATCCGCCGCCGTGGATAGGCCTCCTCCGGGTCGAGCACGCCGACGATCTGGGCTCGCAGGATCCAGAGCGGCACGTTCGGCCCGATGCAGACCCAGGGCACCGCCATCACCAAGCCTCCCTTCCTGGAGATGCGCGAACCCGCGCCGAAAGATCGGCAGCGGAGCCTGCATCCTAGCAGGTTGCCATCCCGAGATGCCTCATGGTGGCAACCTGGCGGGCACGGTTGCCAGGGGTCGCTGTTCGAGATCGGCGGATTTCCGCCGGTTTTGCGTTGGCAGTCGCTTCGGACCCTGGCAACTGGCAACCTCATTTTCGGCCTGGCGCTAGGCCGGTCCGGCGCGCCCGCCCCCGGCATAAGGAACGGCGCCAGAAGGAACCATGTTTTCTGCGGCTTTCCGAGCCGTCCGTTACGCTATCGTCTCTCGCCGCTCGTTCCGTATCCCCAAGTGTCCAAGGTTTCTGCGGCTTTCCGCCGACCGATCGTTTCCGATCCAACACGCGGGACTACGCTCATCCGTGTTCCGGACTCGATCCGATGGTCCGCAGGCGCATCTTCACCGAGTAGCGACAGGGTACGAGATGTGAGTTTCACTCGGCAACACGACATTCTTTCGCTCCGCTTCCTTCTTCTGCGCGCGTGACGCGACGCGTGAGTCTGTAGTGCGCGGCCAGCACGGCCAGCGCGGCGACGAGCATGCCCTGCGCCTGCGAGGTGGGGACGGGCCGGCCGCCCCAGCCCTGGCGCATCGCCCACTCGCGCACCGAGGCCTCGCAGCCGACCACGTGCCAGACACACGAGCCCGCCGGACTGCCGGCGCCGCCCAGCGCGGCGAGGGCACGGGCAACGCGCTGGCGTGCCGCCGCCTGGTGCTCGGTGACGCTGTCGCCGGTGCTGCCGGGCAGGCGGATCAGCGAGCGCGCCCGCAACGGATCGAGCGAGGCGATCCGGAACTGGGTGCGGAAGATCGAGCCGGCCTCGTGCATCTCCGGCGTGATGGTCGCGTTGCCCAGCATCTGGCCGAGCGTGTCGATCGTGCGCCGCACGGCGACGGGCGTGCCGGTCTCGGGATCGGCGATGCGCTGCGGCTCGGTCACCGCGCCGTGCTGCAGCCGCCACGTCGTCGGCTCGTCCAGACGCGCCGGGCGTGCGGCGTGCTTCTGCTTACGCGCCATGCCGACCTCCGCGCGCACCCCAGCGCCTGGTTGCTTCGTTGATGAGCGCCTGGCGCAGCCAGGGATCGGTGACGTCGTCGATCGCGAGCGAGACCACACCCTGCTCGCGCCAGACCCGCCGGCGTAGCGCATCGAGCTCCGCCGAGGTGGTCGGGCTCGTCGCACGATGCAGGCACGACCGCGGCGGCATCGGAGAACCGGGGAGCATCAGGCGTGCCCTCCCTGGCCTTCGGTGGCCCAGAGCAGCAGCGCGATCGCGTCGGCCTCGTTGTCGTCGACGGGAGCGAAGCCGCGGGCGCGGATGGCCGCGATCATCGCCGCCTTGTCGGCGTTACCCTTGCCAGTGGCGAAGCGCTTGATCGTGCCGACCGGGACACCCTCGTAGGGCACGGCGCGCTGCTCGCACCACGCGGTGAGGAGGCCGAGGAAACCGCCATAGATGTGTCCGGCGTCGGTTCCCGCATGGGCGCGCACTTCCTCGAACACCACACGCTCGAGGCCGTGGGCGAGCCAGGCGATCTCGCCAAGCCAGTGCTGGAAGCGCAGGTAGCGCATGCCGCCGCCTTCGAACCGGCTGGGCTTGAAGATCATGGTGCCAGAGGTGATGCCGCCGTCGCGCGAGCGCAGGGCCCAGCCGGTGGTGGTGCCGAGGTCGAGCGCAAGCACGGCGCGGTGCGCGAGGGCGACAGGGAGCGGCGCGATGATGCCGCCGCTTGCGTCGGGCGCGGGCGGAGTCAGAGTCGCGAGAGCCATGATGGTCTCCGAGAGGGGATGCTCGTGGTGAGGGCGGCGACGGCGCGGTTCTTGGCGGAGCTCGCCGTCGCTGCCCGGCTGGGTGGGGTGTGGTGGATCAGGCGGATCACGGACCCGCCCCCTACGCCCAGGGTGCGGTGTGCGCGCGCCGCTGAGGCGCGCACGCACACCCCCCGTAGGGGGGTGGCGCAAAACCGAAACTGCCAAACTGCTCCAAGTCATTGATTTGGCAGGGGAAAAAGCAGATTCGGGAGCAGTTTCGGCAGATTCGTTACGCGAAACTGCTTTCGCTCGCAACCCATTGATCTGATTGCGGAAAAACAGTTTGGCAGTTTCGACGTGGGGGCAGTTTCGGACCGAAATTGCCCAGATTCGGGAGCAGTTTCGGAATGCTGACGTACCGAGATCGGGCATCACGAAGCCTCCTCGGGATCGTGCAGCACCCAGACCTCGGGGTTCTCGACCTCCAGCAGCGCCTCGCTGCGCGGGCAGCGAAAATGGCTCGGCAATACGCGGACCATGACGGGAACGATCTCGCCGGTCTCTGGATCGACCGCGTCCTCGCCCGTGGCCAGGAGCATGTCCTGCACGACCAGGTAGCCATTCTTCGAGCTGGTGTAGGGGTGGCCGAGATCGCGCGCGTCGCGGCGGAACTTGATGTAGCCCTTGGTGGCGAGCACGCCGATCCGATCGCGGATGGTGTCCCTGCCGCCGAGGCCGCGCTTGTTCTCGAACTTCGCGGCGAACGCGTTGGTCGTGCAGAGACGCCCCGCTTCCGCCTCCTCGGCGATGAGCCGCAGGATGACGTCGTGGCGGCGCGCCCGCTCTGCATCGAGCTTGCGGCCGATCTGCTCGCGCACCAGCCGCTCGCCCTTCCGATCGAGCTCGATCCAGCGCCCGCCACGCTTGTCGATCAGCAGAGGCGCGAGGGCGGGGCCGTTGCGCAGCTCGAGATGGAGCTCGCGCTCGCTGCGTTCCTCGTCGGGGCGGAACAGGATCATCCCCGCGGTGTAGAAGCCGCGCAGCGCGCTCGCGCCGGAGAGCGAGAGGAACGGATCGTCCTTCACCTGCTGCTTGCTGAGCTTCTTGGTGTGGTGGGCGAGGATCACACCCGCCTCGGGGGCGATCATGTCGCGCAGGGCCTCGACGCGGCTCTGCAGGAAGAACAGCATCGCGGCGTTGTCGTTCTCGCCCTCGCCGCCGGGGCCACCGTCGAACAGGTTGCGGATCGGATCGATACAGATCACGTCCGGGCCCGTGTCGGGGAAGGCCTGGCGGATCGCGGCAGCGACCAGTGCCACGCCCTGCTCGTCGAGCAGCAGCCGGAGCTTCGGCGTCACGACGAGGGTGTCGCGGGCACGCGCGATCACCGCGGGGTCGAGCCGGAGCTGCTGCAGCCGCTCGCGCAGGTAGTGGTACTGGATCTCCGCCTGCAGATAGAACACGCGGAGCGCCCTGGGCGCGGTGAAGCGCAGGAACGGTGCGCCGGCGGCGGCGTGCACAAGCAGGTTGATCAGGAAGTCGGATTTGCCGACCTTGGGCGCGCCGCCCAGCACCAGCATGCCGCCGGGCGTGAGCACGCGCGGTCCGATCAGGTCGTCGGGCATCGGCGAGGTGTCGTCGAGCAGGGCGCCGAGCGTGTGGGCGGGGACGCTGGCCACAGGGGCGTCGGCGCGCAGCAGCGGCGGGCCGTTGCGCTCGAGATGCAGCGCCCAGAGTCGCTCGGCCTCCGCGCGCAGCCGCTCGACCGACCAGGGCGGGCGCAGGCAGCCAGCGTTGTAGCCGCAGATCGCCTCCCAGCCCTCCTCGGCGCTGATGCGTCCGTCATGCACCATGCGCACGAAGTGGCCGATCGCCGCACTGGCACCCTGGAAGCGCGTCCAGCCGTCCTGCGCGCCCTCGCGCACCGGCGTGGTGAGCACGGCATCGAGGCTCGGCCGGTCGCGCAGCGGCGTCGCCGCGCTGGCCGGATCGATGCCGGGCATGGCGGGCATCACCGCGACCGCCTCGGCGAACTCGGCGAGATCGACCTCGCGGCGCGGATCGCAGCTGCGGATGGCGACGAGCCGCGCCGCGCCGTGCTTGCGGTACACCGTGCCAGGCACGCGGATCGGCTGGTGCGCGGAGCGGAAATGCGGATCGGCGCCGACCTTGTCGGCGATCTCGCCGCGCAACGCCGCGACGCGCGCGACGTCGTGCCCCTCGGCCGGCTCGGTCAGCCGCCACCACGCGTGCAGCTTGGCCACGCCCTCCGCGGTGCGCCCGCCGCTCTCGACCAGCAGGCTCGGCGCGCCGAGATGCCGGACCAGGTGATCCAGCTTGGCCGCGATGTCGCCGGCGTCGAGATCGACCACCACGGTCTGGATCTGCTGCACGTGCTCGGCGCGCGCCTGGCCGTGCTCGGCGACGGTGCCGGGGATGACGTAGACCGCGCAGCCCTCGCGCGCCGCCCAGCTGGCATAGGTCGCGAGCAGCTGCGGCGCCGAGGTGTCGGCAGGGATCCAGATGTTGTGCGGCCGCGTGTCCAGCCCCTGGCCCTGGTCGACGAAACCGCGGACCGGGATCAGTCCCTCGCAGTAGCCGAACACCACGTCGAGGAAGAGCGCGATCGCGGCGATGTCGACCGCGGCCGGAGCAGGCTCGTCGTCTTCCAGGATCGCCGCGTCGTTGAAGTCGCCCCAGGGCGTCATCCCGGCAGGCCCCAGCACCGCTGCGCCCAGGCGCACTGGCGGCAGTCCTGATGGTCACGCGAGAGCGCCACGCGCGGCAGCAGATCGCCCGCCTCGCAGGCGCGCAGCACCCGCACCGCGCGATCGCTCATGCGCTGCGCGAGTGCGGCATCGAACGGCACCAGCTCGTGGTGCAGCTCGGCCGTGTCCTTGTTGATGGCGGTGAACAGCGTCGGATGGTCGGCCACGCCCGGCACGGCCGCATCCATATAGGCCTGGTAGACCGCGATCTGCGCCGCGTAGACCGGCCTGGTGGCGAGCACGCCCTTGGCCGCGGTCTCGCGCCAGGTCCGCGCGTTCATGGTCTTGCACTCCCAGAGTGCCGGGAACGCGAGGCCGGGGATCGGCGGGCCGCCGGCGAGAATGCCGTCGACGTGGCCGCGGATGCGCCCGCCCGCGACCGAGAAGCCGAACTGCTCGCCATCCGGCTGGTTGCCGCGCCGTGTGTAGAGCGCGAACCCGGCAGCGCGCAGCCAGGCAACCGCGAGGTCCTCCAGCGCATGACCGATTGCGAAGATGCGCAAGGTGCGGCCCTCGAACCCCGCGCCGACGTCCTTCGGCGCATCGAGGAACTCGAACTGCAACGCCCGCTCGCAGGCATGACCGAGCCGCGAGCCGCCGAGATAGGCGCGCGGTGCGCTCGCCGCATGCTGCGCCTCGAGTCCCGCGTCGATCGCCGCGTTCACGTGCAGGGCCGTGGCGCTGCGGCTGTTGAAGTCCAACATCAGAAGGGCACCTCGTCCTGAACCGCTTTCTCGGCGAGCGCACGCATGGCGTCCTGGAAGGCGTCCACCGCGACCTCGATCAGCGTCAGCACCTGCGGCTCGGTGAGATCCTGGAGCCGCGTGCCCCAGCCGATCTCGCCCATCACCTCGGCGAGCGGACGCACCGCCGCGCGGATCGCCGCGCGCTCCTGCTCGGTCAGGTCAACCACGCCCGGGGCACTCCGCGCCGCGAGCCGCGTCCAGAGGTGCTGGCACGGCATGCCGCAGAACCACGCCGACGGTCGCGGTGGCACGCGGCGCGTCGGATCGAACCAGAGGAAGCCGCGCGCGGCACGGCGGCAGACGGCGCAGGGCGGTTCCGGGGCCATGCATCACGCTGCCTCCGGCAGGGCGCCGGCGCGTGCATGCCGCACCAGACTGCGGATGGCATTCCGGTTGAACCGGAACGTCAGCAGGGCCGAGGCCTGGTAGCGCGTCAACGAGAAGTCGCTGCGGTACTCCGGCGGCAGGAAGGCGAGCTGGCGCTCGCTCGGCGGCTCACGCAGCCAGCGCCTGCTCTTGTGCGCGCTCTCGTCGGTCTCGTGCTCGTTCAGCCAGTCATCGGCGGCCGCCAGGCAAACCAGGCGCTCGCCGATCGCCAGCAGCTTCGTCGGCAGGTCCTTGCCGCCGCCGACCGCATGCCAGTCGCCGTCGAGGAAGAAGATCCCGCCCCAGGCATGGAAGCCGTTGGCGATCCGTGCCGCATCGTCGCCGAACAGGTCGCACCACTGGAAGCTCGACCGCCGCAACAGGTCGATCTCGGTCATGACGAAGTCCGAGAGCGGGCCCGCGCGGTCGCGCGGCTCGAACACATGGCCGCAGAGCGGGCACTCCATCGCCGAGATCGGGATCTCGGCCTCGCAGGACGGGCAGGTCTTGGTCGGCGCGGGGCCCTCGCCGGGCTCGCTATCGAGATCGACGTCCTGCTCCAGGCTGCCGTGAATGAGCGAGGACGTGCCGAAGTCCAGCACGATGCAGTCGCGCTTCACCACGCCCGGGAACTCGCCGGGATCGACCGTGCGCAGGCCGCGCCCGACCATCTGGATCATCGTCGACTTGAACGAGCTCGGCCGCAGCAGCACCACACAGGAGGTCGGCGGGTGATCCCAGCCCTCGGTGAGCACCGCGACGTTGACCACCACCTGCGCCTCGCCGGCGGCATAGGCGCGCAGCGCCGCGCGCCGCTCCGCCTCCGGCATCTCCCCCGTCACCAGCACCGCGGCCACGTTCGCCGCGTTGAACGCCGCGGTGACATGCCTTGCGTGCTCGACGGTCGAGCAGAACACCACGGTCTGGCGCTCGCCCGCCCGCTCGCGCCAATGCCGGATCACCGCCTCGGTGACCGGCGCGCGATCCATCACCTGCGCCACCTGGGTCATGTCGAAGTCGTCGCCGGCCCGGCGCACCGCGCGCAGCTCCTCCTGCACGCCCACGTCGATCACGAAGCTGCGCGGCGGCACCAGGTGGCCGGAGCGGATCAGCTCGCCGAGCCGGATCTGATCCGCCACGTTCGAGAACACCGCGCGCAGGCCGTGGCGGTCGCCGCGGTTCGGCGTCGCCGTGACGCCGAGCACCTGGCACCGGGGATTGCGCTCGAGCGCGCGGTCGATGATCCGACGGTAGCTGTCCGCGACCGCGTGATGCGCCTCGTCCACCACCAGGAGGTCGAGCGCCGGCATCGCATCCAGGTTGGCCGGTCGCGCCAGCGTCGGCACCATCGCGAAGGTGACCTGGCCGTCCCACCGCTTGGCCGACGCATCCACGACCGAGGTGGTGATCCCGGGCGCGACACGGCCGAACTTCGTCCGATTCTGGGCCGTCAGCTCGTCGCGATGCGCCAGCACCGCCGCCTTGGCCGCGCTCCCCGCCAGACGCTCCCGCACCACCGCGGACAGCATGATCGTCTTCCCCGACCCGGTCGGGGCGACGCCGAGCGTGTTGCCGTGGGTGTCGAGCGCAGCGAGGCTGCGCTCGACGAACAGCGTCTGGCGGGGTCGCAGCATCATGGCGCGAACGCTGCTCCCTCAGCGCGCCCAGCTCGGACGCGGATCCGCGCCCGCGGGCGGCGGGAACGCGGCCGGGGCGGCAGGCGGTGCGGCCGGTGGGAACGCGGCCTGCGGCGCCACCGGTGTCACGGGCGGGAACGAAGCGGGCGTCGCGGGTGCCGCCTGCGGGAACGCTCCAGGCACGACTGGCGGCGGATATCCCGGCTGCGGTGCGAACCCGGCCGGCACGGCGTGCCGCCCCATGAGCCGCGCGTACTCCTTGTGGTCGGGCGTCACCGCACCGCGGATCTCGTTCTTCTCCTCGCCGTTGGTGTCGGTGCCGATGTCGATGCGGGCGACGAACTCGAGACCGTCGAGCTCGGCGAAGCTGTTGATCCGCCGCGCCGCCTGCGCCTGCGGAGAGACGTCGCGGTTGGAGATGCCGCGCGCCGAGTTCAGCATGCCGCGGATCAGGCTGCGCCCCATGCCGGCCCAATCCGGTCCCTTCGGGCTGTAGAGCCCGATCAGGGTGAACACCTTGCGCTTGGCGTAGGGACCTTCGAGGACGGTGAACTCGCCGTTCAGGTAGACCGCGCCGCTGCTGCTGCGCGTCGCCAAGCCACCGGTCCAGCCCTGGCTCGGATCGTCGAACCCGCCGGGGCGGATCGAGAGATGCACCTTGGCGAGCGTGCCCTTCGGGATCAGGTTCGGGTTCTGCCGCGCGTCGTTGTAGTCGTTCCAGGCAGTCATCAACGTCTCCTCTGCTCAGGGGGTCTGGGTGGTCACGGGGATCGGCTGTGCCGGCGGAGGGGGCCCGAGCAGCAGCCGCTCCGCGATCGGGCGCACGGGCCCCGCGATCTTCGCGAACAGCCGGCCGAGATGCGGCGGTTCGAGCATGTCCAGGCGGCCGGAGCGGTCCTTCGCCGGATAGCCCCACGGGTTCAGCGTCTGGCACACGAGCATCCGCTGGGGCGCCGCCGACTCGCTGCCCGCAGGCTCCGGCTCGATCGCCGCCATGGTGATCACCTGATCGACGATGCCGGGCAGCTCGAGCCCGGTCTTGCTGCCGTCGATCTGCGGGCTGAACACGCGCCGATTGAAGTCGTCGAGACGCTCGTCGAGGATGCCGACGAAGATCACGTTGCGGCCGCGCGCGTGCTGCAGATGCGTCAGCCACGCGATCATCTCGCGCCCATGCAGGCCGTAGGCACCGCGGATATCCGGCTTGCCGGTGCGCTCGCTGAACGCCTCCGGCTGGCCGCGGCACCACTGGAAGCAGAGCCGCCCCGCCACGGTGATGCTGTCGACGAAGATCGTCGCGTACCGGCCGAGGCTCTCCGGATCGCCGTATTCCCGCACCACGCGCGCGTGCTGCGCGGTGGAGTAGGCCTGCTCGTCGCGCAGCGCCGGGTTCGGCCCGGCCAGGAACAGCGCGAGGTCGCGGCACTCCTCCCAGGTGCGCGGCCGGATCGACGCGCCGGGCCAGCCCTGCACCGCGAGATCGCCGGCCTCGAGGTCGATGAACAGCGTGGTCTCGTCAGGCATCGTCCACAGCAGCGAGGTCTTGCCGACCCCGCTCTTGCCGAAGATGCACGCCTTGATGCCGCGCGGCTCCGCCAGCCGCTCATCGGCCGTGATGATGCGCAGCGCCATCAGCGCGGCCCCTCGGTGAGCGGCGGGACCGGGCTGCTCTGCTCACCGTGCTCCGCGCCCGTCGGGTCCTTGCGGCCGACGAACAGCCTGTCGTCGGCGGGCAGTTCCCAGATCTGCGAGGTCTTGCCGATGCCGCGCTTGCCGTCGATGCGGACCTTGACGCCCCGCGGCCCGGCAACGCGCTCGTGGGCGGTGACGTTGCGCTCGATCATCAGTGTTCTCCCTGGGCAGTGAGCGCGTGCGGACTATCCCGGCGCTCGACTTCGGAAAGGATGCTCAGCCGGAAGCTGGGCTTGCCGGTGCGGACGGTGCGCGCGGGCTCGAACGCGCTGCGGATGCGCTCGGGCCAGGCGACGTAGGCGCGCTCGGAGACGCGGTAGCTGAGCTCGACGTACTCGGCCGGATCCTCGCCGCTCGCGCGGATGCGCTCGACCAGCGCGGCGAGCTGCGCCTGATCCCACTCGACCTTCTTCGGCAGCTCGGCGAGGATCTCGACCTCGCCGTCCTGCAGCCGGATCGTGCCGGTGTCCTTGCCGGCCGCGCGCCGTGCCTCGGCGGCACGGTCCGCGTAGCGCCGCGCGATCACGCCCTCGATCCAGTCCTGCGTCCGCTTCGCCGCATCGACCGCCTCGCGCGCATCCTTCTGCAACAGCGCCAGATGCTCCGCGGGCAAGGTGAGCAGGTCGCCAACGGCGGTGTGTCGGATGCTCTCCAGCGTCGGACGGTTGGACAATGCCGTCATGCGCAGCTCCTGTTCAGCGACGATGAGGGGGTATCGCGAGCCACCGGGATCGGCGACGTGCGCACGGGAACACCATGGATGCGCAGGGCCGCCCGCGGTCGGGCGATCACGAGGTATGCGCAGGCGCCCGCGGCGATGCGCTGCTGCACGAGATGGACGAGGTCGCGCTCGCAGAGCCGCCACGCCGCGCTGGCGAGCATGGCGAGCTCGCTCCGCTGCTCGGAGGACAGCGTCCGGTTGAAGGGGGAGAGGTCGCCCGCGAGGTGGCCCTCATGGTAGATCGCGCGTGCGCCCGGGGCGGCATCGACCAGCCAGTCGGTGAGGGCGTTGGCATCCGCCAGACGGCGAAGGATCGCGAGCCTCATGCGGGCACCTCCGCGGTGCTCGGAGGCGTGCGCAGCTGCGCGCGTTCGAACGCTTCGATGTCATCGAGCCGGTAGACGATCCGCCCGCCGAGCTTCAGGAACGCCGGACCCTGGCCGAGCCAACGCCAGCGCTCCAGCGTGCGCGGGCTCAGGTGCCACCGGCGCGCGAGCTGCACCTGGTTCAGATGCGCCGGGCGGTCCGTCATCGCCGGACCTCCGCAGCGTTAAGCGGCAATGTGCGGCCGCCCGCCGACTGCGGATCACCACACGAAAAAGGAGCCCAACCGCACTCGGCGTGAGTCGGTCGCAGGGCGTCGCCGCATGAGCGAAGCACAGCGCGAAGCATCACCACAGAAGCCACGGCCAGCTTGCCGCTGGACCGCGTCCCTGCCCGTGAGCTTCGGAATCACACCGATAGCGGTTGGGCGTTCGTCGTTGCTACCAGGGCGTCCCAATCACAGGGATCACCCACACGTCGGAGCCTGACTAGGTCAGGGCCTCCTCGGGAATCACGAACCGCTCTGACTTGCCGGCGCGGATCATCACGAAGCGCCGCTTGTTCGGTCCGGTCTCACACGAAATGCTGTACTCGAAGAAGCCGTGACGCAGGCCGTCGCGCAGCAATTCCTGCAGCCTGGCGCACATCGCGCTGAATGGGTCGAGCGCGATCGGCTCGGTGAACGTCGTCGGTGCGATCATGTTGGAACCTTCCTCCTGCGCCACCCGACCGGCGCGGCGCGCATGCCAGCAAACTCGGCGACGATTGTAAAGCCTCTCGTGCGCTCAACCGTCGGGCGTCAATGTGACAGAACATCGATACCGTGTGGCGCCGTCGGGATGGTGCCGATTTGCCACAGCTGCACGGTGCGTGCGTCAGGCCGAAGAGACGCGCAGGCCACCCTTCGATGCCGCGTGCGGCAGCGACGATCCATCAGTATGAGTCTCTTCGGTGTGGGGGATAGGGTGCGGTCAGGCCTTGGACACTCGGTGGGCCGCCTTGATAACCCGAACCAGCCGGTCCCGATCAAGCCTCTTCGTCAGCCGCAGCAAAGCCGCGGTTTCTGCCGGTCGACGGCGGATGATCTCGGACAGGTCCGAGGAGATCTTGCCCGCGCGCGCCAGCAGCACGTCCGGGTCGAGCTCGAGCACCCGGGCGATCTGCTTGATGTTCTCCTCGCCCGGTGGCGGCGCCTCGTCGCGCTCGACCTTGGACAGAAACGCCGGGCTGACCGCGAGCAGCGACGCCATCTCGCGCAGGCTGATCTCCCGCGCCTCGCGATAGCGACGAATCATCGCGCCGAACTTCTCTGCCGCCTTCATTCCCGGGTCCATGTGCTGACGTGCCCACGTAACGGCAGGCCAATGACGCGTCAAGGCGTGAACTCGCCGATGCTGGATCCTCTTGTCGAGAGGACTGCGCGTGCGATGCGACCATCGGCCTCATCGCCCTGTGGATCGTGCGCCAGTGAACTCGTTGCCGCAGCAACGCGTATTGGCACCTTTGTTTGCGCGCGGGCACGCTTGTCCGGCGCAGCGCGCTTCCGTGATCGATGTGGCATGGTCATCGTGGCGCCATGCCGAGGCCGACGGCGATCGCCGCGATCAACCACCATCTCCCGCCCCACCTGCGCGAGGTCTGTCAGATCCTGGCGCGCGGGATCGTGCGGCTCAGGAGCCGCAGCATCGCCGCGATCGACCCGGAGCCTCGGGAGTGCGGAGAGAGTTCGCTACCCGCGACTCCCCGCCAGCGCCGTCATGCGAACCCCGAAGAGACGGAGGACGCATGACGCGACGATCGAAGACCCCGGCGCCGCAGGCCGAGACGGCTGCACCGGTGTTCCCCGCCATCCCGCCGGCGCAGGTTCTGCCGCGGCTCGCGGCGCTGCAGACGGCGCCGATCGACGAGCTGAAGCAGCAGTGGCGCGCGCTGTTCGGCAAGGAGCCGCCGTCGTTCAACCGCGCCTACCTGCAGAGCCGGCTCGCCTACCGGATCCAGGAACTGGCCTATGGCGGTCTGAAGCCCGAGACGCGCGCCCGGCTCGAGGCGCTCGGCGAGCAGCTCGACGGCGGCAACGTGGTGCTGCGGCGGATCAGGGCGGACAGCCGCCCGCTGCCGGGGACGCGCCTGCTACGCGAGTGGCAAGGCATCGAGCATGTGGTGACGGTGCGCCTGGATGACTTCGAGTACGAGGGTCGACCGTATCGTTCCTTGTCGGCAATCGCGCGCCACATCACCGGCACGAGGTGGAACGGCTGGACCTTCTTCGGTCTGAAGGGGAGAGCGCCGTGAGCCGCCGCAAGCTCCCC
>NZ_JBHYDW010000123.1:0-13603 GCF_051860475.1 Elioraea sp.
TCACCACCCAGGAGACCATGGCGAATGCCGCGGTCGCGCGCGCCTGGCTGGCGGAGAAGCTGGGCGAGGCGCGGATCGGCGCGCATCTCGCCGCCCTCTCCACCAATCTGCGCGGCGGCGTGCGTGCAGGCGGTGCGCCGGCTGGCTCTGGGGCACCCGGATGTCGGCTTCACCGTGACGCTCGACGGGCGCGAGGCGCTCGCCGTGCCGCCATCGGATCGGTCCCGGCGCATCGCCGCGCGATCCCCGATCTCGCCGGGCATGCGGTCGAGGTCGCATCCGAGCGCGGAACCTCGGCGCTTGCCGGCGTGATCAGCCCGCCGAGCCTGACGCGCGCCACCGCCACCGAGCAGCACCCGTTGGTGAACGGACGCCCCGTCGCCGACCGACTGATTCCGAGCACCGACCATGCGCGCCCGGTCACGCCTGTTTCGCCGAGGCACCAGCGTGATCCGCGCTCGCCAAGGGTTCGAGTCGTGGCGAGCGGGTGGCGCATGCGGGGCTGGTGGGCGGGCGGCGCGGAGGGTGCCGGCGGTGGCGGTCGGGCCGGATGCGCAGGACGTCGCCCGGCCGGCGCCGCAGAATGACCTGCGGCGTGTCGCCCGCGATGGCCTCCTGGCTCAGACCGGGTCCCAGGAGAACACATCGCCGCTGCGTTCCAGCGCGTGGAAATGCGCACGCAGGGCGGGGATCGCGTGCTCGGCGATCGTCTCCGGCGTCCAGCCCGCGTCGCGATGCACCGTGCGCAGCGGCCGGCTCTGGCTGAACAGGATCAGCTCGTTCTGGCGCATGCCGAAGATCTGGCCCGTGACACCCTTCGCCGCATCCGAGGCGAGATAGACCGCCAGCGGTGCGATCGTATCCGGTGTCATCCGCTGCAGCTTCGCCACGCGCGCCTGCTGCTCGGGCGTGTCGGTCGGAATCGAGCCGATCATCCGGCTCCACGCGAACGGGCTGATGCAGTTCGAGCGCACGCCGAACCGTTCCATGTCGAGCGCGATCGACTTCGACAGCGCCGCGATGCCGAGCTTGGCGGCCGCGTAGTTCGCCTGGCCGACATTGCCGATCAGCCCCGAGGTCGAGGTCATGTGCACGTACGCGCCCGAGCCCTGCTCGCGGAAGATCGGCGCGGCGGCACGGGAGACGAAGAAGCTGCCGTTCAGGTGCACGCCGATCACCGCGAGCCAGTCCTCGATCGACATCTTGTGGAAGATCGCGTCGCGCAGGATGCCGGCGTTGTTCACCACGATGTCGAGCCGGCCGAACGCCTCGGTCGCGCGCGCGACGATGCGCTGTGCGCTGTCCCACTCCGCGACGCTGTCGGTGTTCAGCACCGCGCGTCCGTCTGCCTCCGTGATCGCCTTGAGCGTCTCCGCGCCCGGGCCCTCGTCGCTGCCGGTGCCGGCGACCGAGGCGCCGACATCGTTCACCACCACGGCGGCCCCCGCCTTGGCCATCGCGAGCGCGATGGCGCGGCCGATCCCACGTCCCGCGCCGGTGACGATCGCGACCTTGCCCGCCAGCATCATGCGCGGTTCCCTCCGTGCTCGTGTTCCACTCCCGGGTTGTAGGGCCCGGCGCAAGGGCAGGGAAGCCCGGGGCGGCTATTTGATCCCGGCGCGCATGAAGGACTGCACGAACTGGCGCTGGAACAGCAGGAAGCCGAGCAGCAGCGGCGCGGAGGTCATCAGCGTCGCGGCACTGATGATCGCCCAGTCGATGCCCTGATCCAGCGTCGCGAACACCGCGAGCCCGACGGTCAGCGGCCGAGTCTCGACCGAGTTGGTGATCACCAGCGGCCAGAGGAAGTTGTTCCAGTGGAACGAGACCGAGACGAGCCCGTAGGCAAGGTAGGTCGGCTTCGCGAGCGGCACATACACGCGCAGCAGGATCGCCATCGTGCCGCAGCCCTCGACGCGCGCGGCCTCCTCGAGTTCGAGCGGCACCTGCTTGAAGGTCTGGCGCAGCAGGAAGATTCCGAAGGCGGAGGCCATGTAGGGCAGGCCGATCGCGAGGATGGTATCGACCAGGCCGAGCGTGCTCATGGTGCGGTAGTTCTCGACCAGCAGCACGTCGGGCGTGATCATCAGCTGCACGAGCACGAGCGCGAACAGGATGCCCGAGCCTGGGAAGTCGGCGCGCGCGAACACGAAGGCCGCGAGGGTGCACAGCACGAACTGCGCAACCAGGATCATCGTCACCAGGATGAAGGTGTTGAGGAAGTAGCGCGCGAAGGGCGCCGAGACCCAGGCGGTCGCGAAGTTCTCGAACGTCAGCGGCGCGAGCAGGTCGAAGGTCGTCGCGTAGCCGGTCGGATGGATCGCCGCCCAGACGGCGTAGAGCAGCGGCGCGATCCAGACGATGCCGAACAGCCAGGCCGCCGCGGTCTCGATCCAGATCCAGACGTCGAATCGCGACGGGGCGGCGGCCTCGGTGCCTGCAGCGGCAGTCGCGATCGTGCTCATCGGTAGTGCACCCGGCGTTCGAGCACGAGGAACTGGAACGCCGCCGTCGCGCCCAGGATCGCGAGCAGGATCATCGTCAGCGCCGAGGCGGAGGCGGTGTCCCAGAACCGGAAGCCGAGTTCGTAGATGTAGGTCAGCAGCAGCGCGGTCGCGTTGTCCGGTCCGCCGCGCGTCATGACGATGATGTGGTCGACGAGGCGGAACGCGTTGATGACGGCGTTGACCAGGATGAACAGCGTGGTGGGGCCGAGCAGCGGCACGGTGACGCGCCAGAACACCCGCGCCCGCGAGGCTCCCTCGATCGCCGCGGCCTCGTAGAGCGAGGGCGGGATCGACTGGAGTGCGGCGAGGTAGAAGATCATGAAGAACCCGGCTTCCTTCCATACCGCGACCGCGATCATCGCGCCGAGCGCGGTCTCGCGCGAGCCGATCCAGTTGGTCGGGCCCCAGCCGAACAGCAGCGCAGTGACCTGGTCCAGAAGGCCGTAGTCGGGCGTGTAGAAGAACAGCCACAGATTCGCGACCGCGATCATCGGCAGCACGGTCGGGGTGAAGTAGGCCATGCGCAGCGCCGTCCGCCCGGCGATCCGGCTGTTCACCCAGAGCGCCATCGCAAGCGCGATCGCGATGGAGAGCGGAATGGTCGCGAGGGCGTAGATCGCGTTGTTCCACAGCGCCTGGAGGAACACCGGATCCTCGAACAGGTAGGCGTAGTTCTCGAACCCGACCCAGCGTGACGGGCGGCTGCCGCGCGGGGTGGAGAACAGCGAGTGCCAGAACGTCGCGACGGCCGGGTAGTGGGTGAAGCCGAACAGCAGCACGAGCGCCGGCGTCAGCATCAGCCAGGCGTGGATGGTGGTGCGTCGCGGCATCGTCTCGTGTGGCGGACATGGGGGCGCGGCCGGCGCCGCGCCCCGGGCCCTCAGCCGCGGCGGTACGGCCGGAGCACGCGGTCGGCTTCCGCTTGCGCGTCCGCCATCGCCTGCTGCGCCGACTTCGCGCCCGTCAGCAACGCCTGGAGGTTGTCGTTCAGCGCCTTGTAGACGCGCTGGTTCTCGTAGGTGGAGAGCTCGCCGGTCGCCACCGGCAGCTGCTCCTTCGCCACGAGCGCGGGCGGGAACTCGGCCGTGTAGCGCTTCAGCGCGTCCGTCTCCCACGCATCCGGACGCACCGCGAGATAGCCGGTCTTGATGCACCAGTCGGCGGCGAGTTCGGGCGAGGTGAGGAAGCGGGCGAAGCGCAGCACCGCCTCGCGTTCGGCAGGGTTGGCATTCTTGAAGATGTAGAGGTTGCCACCGCCGACGACGGTGCGAGGCGCCTCCTTGCCCGGCAGGCCGGCGACACCGAACTCGAAGCTCGCGTTGGTGCGGATGTTGGTCAGGTTGCCGGTGGTGGACCAGATCATCGCTGCCGAGCCCTGGAGAAAATTGGGCGCCAGGACGGCCCACTCAGTGACACCCTGCGGCGTGATCTGGTGCGTGAACGCCATGTCGCGCCAGAACGCGGCGGCCTCGACCGCGCGCGGATGGTTGAAGTACACCTCCGTGCCGGCCTCGTTCATCAGCTTGTGGCCGACTTGGTTTGTCAGCGCACCGAAGGTCCACTGTGCGGTGCCGTGGTTGGTGGCGAGCTGCACGCCCCAGCGTCCGCCCGCGCCCTCGCGGCGGGTGAGCTTCTTGCCCGCATCCACCAACGCCGCCCAGGTGCGCGGCGGCGCATCCGGGTTCAGGCCGGCCTCGCGGAACATCGCCTTGTTGTAGAAGTAGATCGAGGTCGAGCGCTGGAACGGCACCGACCAGGTCTTGCCCTCTGCCAGGCTGTTCGCCATGAAGGCCGGGAAGAAGCCGGAGAGCCAGGACTTCGTCTCGGCCGAGTTGTCGATGTCCTCGACCGAAGCGAGGATGTCCATGTCGCGCAGGGAATGAAGTTCGGCCGCGAGCAGCACCGAGAAGTGTGGGCCGGTGCCGCCGCGGATGGCCGTGACCGCCTTGGTCAGCGTCTCGCCGTAGAAGCCGGAATACACCGGCTTCACGGTGATGCCGCTCTGGCGCTGGAACGCCTCGCAGTAGCCGTCGATGATCCGCGGCACCGGACCGCCGATCGCGATCGGGTAGTAGAAGGTGAGCTCGCGCACCTGCTGCGCGCGCACCACCGCCGGAGCGGCAAGCGTGGCAGCAGCGGCGGCGAGCGCCGTGCGTCGGGTGAGAGTCATCGGGGGGCTCCGTCTGAACTCAGCGATAACGGCGGAGAATCCGCTCCGCCTCGGCCTGTGCGTCCGCCATGGCGGGGCCGGCCTGCTTGCGTCCGGTGAGCGCCGCCTGGAGGTTGTCGTTCAGCGCCTTGGTGACGCGCTGGTTCTCATGCGTGGAGAGTTCCGCGACCGCATGGGGCAGCTGGTCGCGCGCCACCGCGGCGGCGGGGAAGTCGGCCACATAGGCCTTCATCGCCTGCGTCTCCCACGCCGCCGGCGTGACCGCGACGTAGCCGGTGTCGATGCCCCATTGCGCGGCGAGCTCGGGCGCGGTGAGGAACTTTGCGAACCGCACCGCTGCCTCGCGCTGCGCCGCGCTCGCCCTCTTGAACACGTAGATGTTGCCGCCGCCCGTCGCGCTGCCGCGCCTCCGCCCGGCCGGCAGCATCGCCACCCCGAACGGGAAGGGCGCGTTGCGGCGGACGTTGGTCAGGTTGCCGGTGGTGGTCCACATCATCGCCACCTTGCGCTCGAAGAAGTCGCGCGGCGTGGTGCCCCACTCGACGATGCCGGGCGGATGCACCCGGTGCGTCATCGAGAGGTCCATCCAGTACTGCAACGCCTCGACCACCTTCGGATCGTCGTAGAACGTGCGGTTACCCTCCGCGTTCATCAGCCGCACGTCGTTCTGCGACGTCAGGCCCTGGAACAGCCAGTAGGGGAAGCCGGAGGAGGGGATTTGGATGCCCCACTGCGCGACCTGGTCGCCCTCGCGCTTGGTCAGGCGCTTGGCGAACTCCACCTGTTCGGTCCAGGTGGCAGGCGCGACCTCGGGATTGAGCCCCGCGTCGCGGAACATCTCCTTGTTCCAGTAGAGCACCTTGGTGGAGCGCTGGAACGGGATGCCCCAGGTCTTGCCACCCGTGCGGCTGTTCTCGAGAAAGGCGGGGTAGAAACCGTCGAGCCAGGCGCGATCGACACCGGGCAGATCGTCCCACGGCAGGATCGCGTCCTCGTCGATCAGGGTGAAGATGTCGACCGAGAGCAGGCAGGCCGTTTCGGGTGCGTCACCGCCGCGCGCGGCCGTCAGCGTCTTGGTCAGCGTGTCCTGGTAAGTGCCGGCGTAGATCGGGCGCACGCGGAAGCCGGGATTGGCGCGCTCGAAATCGGCGCAGTAGCCGTCGATGATGCGGGTGATCGGCCCACCGACGGCGATCGGGTAGTTGAACACGATCTCCACCGGTGCCTGCGCGCGCACGGCGGGCGCGGCGAGGGCAGGGGTGGCGGCGAGGGTCTGCAGCGCCCGGCGTCGGGTCAGGGTCATGTGGCGTCTCCGTTGTGGTGTCATGCCTCCACCGGGATGCGTCGGTGGATCGGTTCGGGCAGGCGACGTCCCGTGGTCGCATCGAACAGGTGCAGCGCGGGCGGCAGGCGCACGCGGAGCGCCGTGCCGGGCGCCACCGCGTGGTTGCCGGGAACGCGCGCCTGGATCGTTTCGCCGGCCTCGCCTACGGAGCACGAGAGGACGGTCTCGGCGCCGAGGAACTCTGCCGAAACGACCGTGACCGCGAGCCCAGGCCCGTCGGTCAGCGCGATCTCCTCCGGCCGCGCGCCAAGGATCGCGCCGGCGGCCTCGGCCGGCGCGACCACTGGCCCCGAGGTGCCCGCCACCACGGCGCCATCGGCGCCTGGTTCGAGCCGCAGCAGCGACATCGGCGGGGTGCCGATGAAGGCGGCGGCGAACAGCGAGGCGGGGCGCGCATAGAGTTCGGCGGGCGTCGCGTCCTGCTCAACCCGCCCGTCGTTCATCAGCACGACCTGGTCCGCCATGGACATCGCCTCGGCCTGGTCGTGCGTGACATAGATCATGGTCAGCCCGAGCCGCTGTTGCAGCGCGCGGATCTCGCGGCGCATCTCGGCGCGCAGCTTGGCGTCGAGGTTGGAGAGCGGTTCGTCCATCAGGCAGATCGGCGCCTCGGCGACCACCGCGCGGGCGAGCGCGACGCGCTGCTGCTGCCCGCCCGAGAGCTGGTTGGGTCGCCGGTGCAGGAGCTGCGAGAGCCCCAGCATGCCCGCGGCACGCGCGAGCCGCCCCTCGCGTTCCGCCCTGGGCGCTCCGCGCGCGCGCAGGCCGAACACGATGTTCTCGGCGACCGAGAGATGGGGAAAGAGGGCGTAGTTCTGGAACACCATCGCCACGCCGCGTTCCTTCGGCGGCAGGCCCGTGACGTCGCGCCCGCTCAGGAACACCCGGCCGGTGTGCTGTGTGTCAAGCCCCGCAACGATCCGCAGCAGGGTCGATTTGCCGCAGCCCGATGGGCCGAGCAGGACGACGAAGCGCGCGCCCTCGGTGCCCAGCGACACGCCCGACAGCGCCGCGGTCGCGCCGAAGCGCCGCGCCACGTCCTCGAGGCGGAGCGCTCCCCTCGACGTTGCCCCCGCAACCATGACGCTGACCCTAGCACAGGTCGCTCACGGTTGGGTGAAGGGCTCGTGACGATGCGGCGCAGCAATCGTCGCGCGGCGGTGTGTAACCGATGCTCGCGGGCGGGGAGATCGCGCATGGTGCCCAGGACTGGGGTTGAAGCGCCATGAATTCAGATTCCACCCTACAATCCATAGTATGCCTTTACGGCCCCCTTGATGAGTTCTGTGGCGGCCGCCTTGCCCATTCCCCATAGCTCTCCGGGCGTCTGCCTCGCTTTGTCAGCGATCCAGTCCTTTGTCCGCTTGCCAAGCGTTTCTGCTGTGCTGCCCGGCGTTTCCGCCTCAACGATCGTGGCAAGTTCCCTGGCGTCGCTTTCTGCCACCCCTCTCTCGGCAAGCGCCCGGATAAGACTCGCGGCGTCGCCCTTGACGACGTTGACGGTAAACGACCCCGATATCTCACTTCCGGAAATGAACGTTGCGTTTCCATAGACAGTCGTGTTGGTGATTTGCGTCACGGAGTCAGCGGCTTCCTTTCTGGGCGCATCGAGCCTTTGACCGACGGCGATCGTCGCCGCCTCTGGGACCTTCTTCTCCAACTCAATCGTAAGGTCGAGGACCTTTGCGCGCACAGCGGCTTGCACCCTAGTGAACGCCGTGAGGTCGAACAGGCCATTGAGCCGCACGAGCCTGTGGTGCTCCATAAGCTTGTCTTGCAGTTGTAGCTGTAGATCCCCGGCGTTGATTGCAAATTGGGCGTTTTTCTCGGATCGGATGATGATACTGTCGATTACGGAGATGCTTTCACGGATCTCGAATGTTTTCCAATGCGGAGATGCGTGCTTTGAGATCAAAGTACTAGGTACTGGAACATCGTTAAGTATTTGTCCGTATCCCTGAAACACGCCGCTGTATGCAATAGTTGTCTTTCGATAATCCGGCACAAGAACGTCCTTCGGATAACCCTCCGTTTCGTGCCGTACCCAATCCTCAAGTCTGTCGCTTCCAAGCCGACTGGCCAAGAATCGCAGTTTGAGCAGGGTTGGTCCGAGTGCGGAGCCCTCGGCTAGGAGAGCGGCCTGGATTTTGCTCAGCAGGCTCATGCATCTTCCTACGACTTAGGTCGTTGGCGGGCCCTACGGCAGAACGAGCGGTACTGCGATCGGGCCAGGCCAAACGTCCCTGCGGTTTCCCCTTGCGCATCGGCGCACTGAGCGGTTGGAGGAGATGCTGATTGAAGAAACCGTGGGTGGGAAGCGTCGCGCCGCAAACAGAATCAGAAAGTGGTGCCCAGGGCCGGAATCGAACCAGCGACACCGTGATTTTCAGTCACGTGCTCTACCAACTGAGCTACCTGGGCCCACGGCGCGAGGGCGGCGTCATAGCCGGATCGCTCGGGCCTGTCCACTCCGACCCCGGGTCGGGCGGCTCCTCGGTCTCGACCCGGTAGGCGCCGCTGAACCAGCGATGCAGGTCGACATCCGCGCAGCGGCGCGAGCAGAACGGGCGGAACTGCACCTCGGTCGGCTTGCCGCAGATCGGGCAGCGCGAGGCGCGGGCTTCAGCCATGGCCGGCATCCTCCACTCTCCAGCCGTGCGGCGCCAGCGCCGGATCGGGGACCAGGTCGGCTGCCCGCCCGAGCCGTACGGCGAGGAACGCGAGCGCGGCCGTCTCGTCGCGTGCCGCGTCGATCACCGCGGGTGCGGCGCGGAGCCGCGGCGGTCTGCCGGGCCGCGCCTCGGCCTCGCGCCACAGCGCGCGCAGCGCCGCGAGCGCCGTCGTCGTCGCTGAAGGAACCACGGCGCAGACCGGCGTGCCCAGCAACTCGGCGAGCGGGGGACGGATCCGCGGCCGCACCACCTCGAGCAGGCCCGCGCGCGAGAACCCAAGCACGCGCGGGGCAAGCGGATCGGCGGCGAACACCGCCTCGGCAGCCAGCCGCAGCGCCTCGCGCGCGCCGCGCCCCCCGGGCAGGCCGGCGAGGTCGATCGCGATCACGCCCGAGAGGTTGCGCAGCACCACCTGCCGCGCGATCCCGGCCAGGGCCGTGCGGTTCGCCGACTCTCGCCGCCGCCGCGCTGCCTCGCGCCCCGCGCCCCCGGAGAGATCGACGTCGATCGCCGTCAGCGCGGGCGTGATCGCGATGCGCAGCCTGACTCCCGGTGCGACCTCGACCTCCGGCTCGGCGAGCGCGGCGAGCTCCGTCTCGATCGCACCGTCGAGCAACGGCGCCGGCCCCCGGTGCACCGCGATCCGCTCCGCCACCGTCGGCACCGCCGCGCGCAGCGCCAGTGCGTGGTCCGCCTCATCGACGACGATCCGCGCTGGCGCTTCGCCCGCCATCAGCCACTGCGCCGCGAGCGGTGGGGCGGTGCGCAGCCGCGACGGAGCCACCCGCGGTGGCGACGCCTCACGCAGCGCAGGCTCGACCCGCGCGGTCACGCGCGGCCCCTTGCTGCCCATCGCCGCGCGCACGACGCGCACCATCATCGCCTGTCCTTCGCGCAGCAGCGTTCCGATCGGCCGCACCGCCGCACCCTCAAGGCGCTCCGGATCAGCCTCCTCGGCCGGGAGGAACGCCTGGACGCCGTCCGCCAGCGCGACGAACGCGCCGGCGAGCCCCGGGACCACCGAGACCACGCGCGCGCGATGCACCTCGCCGACGCGATCCGGATGACCCAGGCGTTCGAGTCCGAACGCGATCACCTGGTCGCCCGCCAGCCCGACCAGCCGGCGCTCGCCCGGGCCGCACGTGATCAGCAGCCGCTCGACGCGACCCATCGCGGGGGAAAGCCGAGCCCGGTCAGCAACGCCGCCGTCTCGGCGAGCGGCAGCCCGACCACGGCACTGTACGAGCCGGAAACGAACCGCACGAACGCGCCGGCCCGGCCCTGGATGGCGTAGCCGCCGGCCTTGCCGTGCCACTCGCCGGTCGCGAGATAGCCGGCGATCTCCGCCGGCGTCAGTCGCTTGAACGTCACGGTCGTGGTGACGAGGCGCTCGGCCCGCCGCCCATCCGGAGCGATCGCGCAAACGCCCGCGTGGACGCGATGGCGCCGGCCCGAGAGCAGCGCCAGGCACGCGCGAGCCTCGTCCTCGGTCTCGGCCTTCGGCAAGGCCCGCCGCCCGGCCGCGACCACCGAGTCCGCACCCAGCACCAGGGCCCCGGGATGCGCGACCGCCACCGCCTCGGCCTTCGCGCGCGCCAAACGTCGCGCCATCCGCGCGGGAAGCTCACGGCGAAGCGGGGTCTCGTCGATCTCCGCTGGCGCGATCACGTCGGGCACGATCCCGATCTGGTTGAGCAGGTCGCGCCGTCGCGGCGAGGAGGACGCAAGCACGAACAGGCCGCGCGCCTGCGCGGCAGAGGCCGGACTGGCCGTCACTTGAAGCGGAAGGTGATCCTGCCCTTCGTCAGGTCGTAGGGCGTCATTTCGACCTTCACCCGGTCACCCGCCAGCACGCGGATCCGGTTCTTGCGCATCTTGCCCGAGGTGTGGGCAAGAATGACGTGCTCGTTGTCGAGCTTCACGCGGAACATGGCGTTGGGCAGCAGCTCCGTCACCATGCCGTCGAACTCGATCATGTCCTCTTTCGGCATCAGACCTCTTTCCAAGGGGCATTCGACTGGGCCGGGAACATGATCCCCGGCAAAACAAGGGTCAAGGACAGCGAAGGGGGCCGCGCGCAGGTGGCGCCCTGGCCAGCGGTGCAGATCCAAACCCAAACCCAAACCCAAACCCTGCCCTCTGCCCGCAAGCTCCTCCTCGCCCACCTACATCCGCATCGACACCGACAGCGCGTGGGCCCCGAGCCCCTCCGCCTCCGCCAGACGGACCGCCGCTGGTCCGATCGCGGCGAGCGCCGCCGCGTCGGCCGCCACCCAGGTGGTGCGCTTGAGGAAGTCGAACACCGACAACCCAGAGGCGAAGCGGGCCGTACGGCTGGTCGGCAGCACATGGTTGGGACCAGCGACATAGTCGCCGATCGCCTCTGGCGCGTGATGCCCGAGGAAGACCGCTCCCGCGTGGCGGATGCGCGCGAACAGCCGCGCTGGCTCCGCAACCGCGAGCTCCAGATGCTCGGGTGCCAGCCGGTTCGCCAGCTCGGCCGCCTCGTCGAGATCGCGCACCACGATCACGGCGCCGTGCGCGCGCCACGACGCGCCGGCCACCGCCGTTCGCGGCAGTGTCGCCAGCGCGCGCTCGACCGCCACCGCCACCGCATCCGCCAGCGCCGCATCGGGCGTGACCAGCACCGCCTGCGCGGCCTCATCGTGCTCGGCCTGCGCGAGCAGATCGACCGCGACCCACTCCGGCCGCGCGGTCGCGTCCGCGATCACCAGCACCTCGGAGGGGCCGGCGATCGAATCGATGCCGACATGGCCGAACACCTGCCGCTTCGCCTCGGCCACATAGGCGTTTCCCGGACCGACAATGCGATCCACCGGCGCGATCGTCTCGGTGCCGTAGGCGAGCGCGGCGACCGCCTGCGCCCCGCCGATGCGGTAGATCTCGGCAACACCCGCGCGTTGTGCCGCCGCCAGCACCGCCGGGTTCAGCACACCATCCGGCGCGGGCACGCACATTGCGATGCGCGCCACGCCGGCGACGCGCGCCGGCATCGCGTTCATCAGCACCGAGGACGGGTAGGCCGCCTTGCCGCCCGGCACGTAGATGCCGACCGCATCGAGCGGCCCCCAGCGCATGCCGAGATGCACGCCGGCGTTGTCGCGCGTGGCGAGGTCGGCCGGCATCTGCGCGCGATGGAATGCTTCGATCCGCCGTGCCGCGAGATCGATCGCACCGCGCAGATCACCGGGGACTTCTGCGACCGCCGCCACGATCTCGTCCGGGCCGATCGCGAACTGATCGGGGGTCAGGTCCAGCCGGTCGAAGCGCGAGGTGTAGCGCGCGACCGCCGCATCGCCGTCGGCCCGCACCGCGGCAAGGATCGCCGCCACCACCTCGACCACCCCGGGCACCGCCTGCTCGCGGTCGGCCAGCAGCGCCGCGAAATCCGCCTCGAACCCGGGCTCGGCCGTGGCGAGCCGGCGCGGGCCGCTCATCCGGCCGCCACGGCGGCGCGGAACCGCGCCATCCAGGCGCCGATCTGTTCGGGCCGCGTCTTCAGCGCCGTGCGGTTGACGATCAGCCGCGACGAGACATCCGCCACGTGCTCGATCTCGACCAGCCCGTTCGCGCGCAGCGTCGAGCCCGTCTGGACCAGATCGAGGATCAGCCGCGACAGCCCGAGCGAGGGGGCGAGCTCCATCGCGCCGGAGAGCTCGATCACTTCCGCCTGCACCCCACGCGTGGCGAAGTGGCGGCGTGCGATGTTCGGATACTTGCTCGCGACCCGAACCTGGCTCCAGCGGGATGGGTCCTCGCTGATGCCATGCTCGTGCGGCGCCGCGATGGAGAGGCGGCAGCGCCCCAGCCGCAGGTCGAGCGGGGCGTAGAGCTCGGGGTAGTCGAACTCCATCAGCACGTCCGAGCCGACCACGCCGATCGCAGCCGCGCCGAACGCGACGAAGGTGGCGACATCGAACGGCCGCACGCGCACCACGTCGAGCCCGCGCGCGCTGGTCGGGAAGCGCAGCCGCCGGCTGTCCTCGTCGAGATAGTCGGGTGCGGGCTCGACGCCGGCGCGCTCGAGCAGCGGCGCGAGCTCCTTCAGGATCCGGCCCTTCGGCAGGGCCAGCACCAGCGGCGCATCGGGATCGCGCAGGCGGCGCGTCGCGTCGGCGGGGAGGGAGACGGTCACAACGATGGTGGTAGCATCGCCCCCGAGCTCAGCGCCACCCCGCGCCCGCGAGGCTGCTATCGCGACAGCCGCATGCCCGCTACGATCGTCTCCGCCAAGGCCCTGCCCAGGCAGGCATGCAGCCGGTCAGTCTCGCGCGGCCAGGCGACGCGCGGAGCGCGCTCCACATCCACCTGGCCAGTCTCGGCCCAGTGGCGCATCAGGTCGTAGCGGCGGAACAGCATGCCGTTCGGCGCCGCCACGGCCACGGCCTGCATCGCCTCGCGATACGGGCCGTAGTTCACCGCCGCGCGGCCGAAGCGGCTGAACTGCATGTCCATCAGCACCAGATCGGCCTTGGCCTCGCTCACCTTGACGAAGCCCGCGACCAAAGTGGAGGCGAACAGGTCGGGGTCGAGGCCGCGCACCGCGTCCACGGTGCCGGTCTGCCAGATCACCAGATCGGGCTCTACCTCTGGCAGAGTGCCGTCAAGCAGCGTGAGCAGGTCCCGCGCGGTCAGGCCCCGCCCGCCCCGTGCGGCGACATCGATTGCCACCCCGGGCAGCAGCACGCCCAGGTCCTCCCGCAGCCGGGCGGGATAGGCAGACTCCGGCCCGGAGGTGCCGCCCCCAGCGGTCGAGCCCGAGCCGATCACCAGCACGGCCAGGCGACGGTTGCGGTTGGCGGCGCGCGCCGCCTGGGGGAAGGTGTCGCCGGCAGCGGTGAGCTCGGGCGGTGCGGTGCAGCGCTCGGCCGTCGCCATCGCCGGCATC
>NZ_JBHYDW010000124.1:0-13566 GCF_051860475.1 Elioraea sp.
CCGTTCCACCCGCCGCCCTTGGGCGGGGGCGGGGCGATCGTCGCCGCGCATGCCTGCGGCCTGGGGGCCGAGGCGCGCTACATCACCGTCGCGGGGCGCGACGACCAGGCCGGGTTTGCGCGCGCGGCCCTGGCGCGGCACGGTGTCGCGGCCGAGCTCCTGCTGGACGAGACCCGCCCGACCACGCACAAGCAGCGCTACCGCGCCGGCGGCAAGACGCTGCTGCGCGTCAACCACCTGCGCCAGCACGCCATCGACGCCGACCTGGTCGCGCGCCTCCTGGACCGGATCGAGCACGCCCTGCCCGCGACCGACCTGCTGCTGTTCTCGGACTTCAACTACGGCTGCCTGCCGCAGGCGCTGGTGGATGCGGTGGTGGAGCGCGCGGCCGAGCGCGGCATCCCCATGGCAGCGGACAGCCAGGCCTCGTCGCAGCTCTCCGACATCGCCCGGTTCCGCGGCATGACGCTGATCACGCCGACCGAGCGCGAGGCGCGGCTCGCGATGCGCGATTTCGAGAGCGGGCTCGCGGTGCTGGCCGAGCGCCTGCACCGCGCGTGCCGCGCCCGCAACGTGGTGATCACGCTCGGCGCCGAGGGGATGCTGGTGCACGCGCCCAACGGATCCGACGACACGCTGATGGACGACCGCCTGCCGGCCTTCAACACCGCCGCCAAGGATCCCGCCGGCGCGGGCGACAGCCTGTTCACGGCGACCGCGCTGGCGCTGACGGCCGGCGCGGATATCTGGCGCGCCTCGTATCTCGGCGCGCTCGCCGCCGCATGCCAGGTTGGCCGTGTCGGCAACCTGCCGGTCACCGCCTCCGACATCGAGGCCGAGATCGACGCGGACACCGTCTGATGCGCGCGGTGCTGCTGGCGGCGGGGCTCGGCACGCGGCTCCGGCCGCTCACCGAGCATGTGCCGAAATGCCTCGTTCCGGTGCAGGGGCGGCCGCTGCTCGGGATCTGGTTCGAGCTGCTGTTCCGCGGGGGCACGATCGGGCGGGCGCTCGTCAACACGCACTGGCTCGCCCCGCAGGTGGAGCGTTTCGTTGCCGCCTCACCCTGGGCAGGGCGGGTCGATCTTGTGCACGAGGGGACGCTCCTCGGCACCGCCGGCACGCTGCTCGCCAACCGCACCTGGATCGGCGACGGCCCGGTGCTGGTCGCGCATGCCGACAACCTGACCGATCTCGACGTCGGCGCGCTGGTCGCGGCGCATGCGGCGCGGCCGTCGGGCTGCGCGCTCACCATGCTGGCGTTCCGCACCGACGCGCCGCGGAGCTGCGGCATCATCGAGACCGACGCGCGCGGCATCGTCCAGGCGTTCCACGAGAAGGTGGAGGACCCGCCGGGTGATCTCGCGAACGCCGCCGTCTATGTGTTCGAGCCCGAGGTGATGGACGCCGCCGCATCGCTCGGCAGGCCCGTGGTCGATCTCTCGACCGAGGTGATCCCGCTGTTTGTCGGCCGCATCCTCGCGGTCGAGATGCAAGGCTATCATCGTGACATCGGCTCGCCCGAGGCGCTGCGTCTGGCGGAGGCCGAGTGGCGCCCGCATCCCGGGCGCGCGGCGTGACGGCAATCCAGGTGGATGACGACAGGACGGATCGCGCATGAAGGTGTTCGTGACGGGGGCGTGCGGCTACAAGGGCAGCGTGCTGGTGCCCAAGCTGCTGGCGAAGGGCCACGAGGTGGTGGCGTTCGATATCCAGTGGTTCGGCAACCACCTCCGGCCGCATCCGGCGCTGAGGGTGGTGCAGGGCGACGTGCGCGATCCCAGGCAGATCGACCTCGGCGGTGTCGAGGCGGTGATCCACCTCTCCTCGATCGCCAACGATCCCTGCGGCGATCTCGACCCGAAGCTGACCTGGGAGGTCTCCTGCCTCGCCACGATGCAGCTTGCGGACGCCTGCGCGCGCCGGGGAATCCGCCGCTTCCTCTATGCCTCCTCGGGCAGCGTCTACGGCGTGAAGGAAGAAGAGCAGGTCACCGAGGACCTCGAACTCGTGCCGATCTCGGAATACAACAAGACCAAGATGTGCGCCGAGCGCATCCTTCTGTCCTACGCCAGCGAAATGGTGGTGCAGATCGTCCGCCCCGCCACCGTGTGCGGCTTCTCGCCGCGCATGCGGCTCGACGTGTCGGTGAACATGCTGACCATGCAGGCGCTGACCAAGGGGCGCATCACCGTGTTCGGCGGCGACCAGACCCGGCCCAACATCCACATCCAGGACATCACCGACCTCTACCTGTTCCTGCTCGACCACCCGCAGCACGCCGGCGTCTACAATGCCGGGTTCGAGAACCTCACGATCAGCGAGATTGCGCGCCTGGTGCAGGAGCACGTGCCGTCGGAGGTGGTGGTGACCCCCTCGAACGACCCGCGCTCCTACCGCGTGAACTCCGACAGGCTGCTGGCCACCGGGTTCCGGCCGACGCACACCGTGGAGGATGCGATCAAGGAGGTCGTCGGCATGTACCGCCAGGGTGCGCTCGCCGACGAGGATCGCTGGTACAACCTGAAATGGATGCAGGCGACAGTACTGTCATGAGTGAGGCTGTCATGAGTGGGCCCGATCCGAAGGCGATGTTCGCCGCCTATGCCGAGCGGCTGGCGGGTGCGCTGAAGCGGCTCGATCTCGACGCGGTGGAGCGGCTCGCGCAGGCGCTCAAGTCCTGCTGGCAGAGCGGGCGGCAGGTGTTCCTGGTGGGCAATGGCGGCAGTGCCGGCAACGCGAATCACCTTGCCAACGACTATGTCTATGCGCTCTCCAAGCGGCCGGGCTCGGGCATCCGCGCGCATGGGCTCGCCGCCAACCCCTCCGTCGTCACCTGTCTCGCGAACGACGAAGGCTACGACTCGATCTACGCCCTTCAGCTTGCCGTGATGGCGCGCCCGGGCGACGTGCTGATCGCGTTCTCGGGCAGCGGCAACTCCCCCAACATCCTGCGCGCGCTGGAGGAGGCGAAGCGCATCGGCATGACCTCCTTCGCGGTGCTTGGCTACTCGGGCGGCAAGGCCAAGGCGCTCGCCGACGTGCCGATCCATGTCGCGATCGACGACATGCAGGTCGCCGAGGATCTTCAGATGGCGGTCGGCCACATGATCATGCAGTGGCTCTACACCCAGCGCGACGCGGTGCAGGCGGCGGCATGACGCGCTTCCTCGTTCTCGGCTCGAACTCGTTCTCGGGCGCGACCTTCTGCGATCACCTGGCCGCAGCGGGGCACGAGGTGATCGCGACCTCGCGCTCACCCGAACCGCACGCGGCGTTCCTGCCCTATCGCTGGCGCGACAGCGGCGTCCGGTTCGTGCAGGTGGACATCAACCGCGATCTCGACGCGCTCGACGCGCTGCTGCGCGCCGAGCGGCCGAGCCACGTGGTGAACTTCGCAGCGCAGAGCATGGTGGGCGAGTCCTGGCGTCATCCCGAGCACTGGATGATGACCAATGTCGTTTCCACCACGCTCCTGTTCGAGCGGCTCCGGCGCCTGGACTGGCTGGAGCGCTACGTCCACGTCACCACGCCGGAGGTGTATGGCAGCACCGAGGGCTGGGTGCGCGAGGACGCGAACTTCAACCCGACCACGCCCTACGCGGTCTCGCGCGCCGCGGGCGACATGCAGCTTCGCATCGTCGTCGCGCAGTACGGCTTCCCCGCGGCCTCGACCCGGGCGGCGAATGTCTACGGGCCGGGCCAGCAGACCTACCGAATCATCCCGCGCACCATCCTCTCGGCGATGGCGGGGCGGACGCTGCAGCTGCATGGCGGCGGCAAATCGATCCGTTCCTTCATCCACATGCGCGACGTCAGCGAGGCGACGCTCAGGATCGCGCTTGCGGGCAAGGTGGGTGAAACCTACCACATCTCGACCGAGCGGATGGTCTCGATCCGCGACCTCGTGGCGATGATCCTCGCCCGACTCGGCAAGGACTTCGACGCCTGCGTCGAGATCGCGCCGGAGCGGCCAGGCAAGGACCAGGCCTATATGCTGGACTCGGCGAAGCTGCGCAGCGCGCTCGGCTGGCGTGACACGGTCGCGCTCGAGGACGGGATCGCCGAGTGCGTGGCCTGGGCGGATCGGTTCCGCGACCACCTTCTCTCCATGCCGAGCTGGGACTACGAGCACAAGCCGTGACGGTTCTCATGACCTCCGACCGCGCCCCGGACGAGACCGCGCTCCGCAGCATCGCCGCACGGCTGCGCGGGCGGGTGATCGAGATGTCGCATGCCGCGCAGGCAGCACACCTCGCCTCGGCGCTCTCCTGCTGCGACATCCTGGCCGCTGCCTACTGGCACGCGCTCAGGATCGATCCCGAGCGGCCCGACGATCCGCAGCGCGACCGCTTCATCCTCTCCAAGGGCCACGCTGCGGCCGCGCTCTACGCCGCGCTCGCCTTCCGCGGCTTCTTCGACCCGGCCGAGCTCGACACCTACTGCCGGGACGGCGGCAGGCTCGCCGAACACCCGCCGGCGCACGGCCTGCCCGGCGTCGAGGCGGCGACCGGTTCGCTCGGCCACGGCCTGCCGATCGGCACCGGGATGGCGCTCGCCGCGCGCATCAACGACGAGGCCTATCGCGTCTTCGCCGTGCTGTCCGACGGCGAGTGCAATGAGGGCTCGGTCTGGGAGGCGGCGATGTTCGCCGCTGGTCAGCGCCTCGGCAATCTCTGCGTGGTCGTGGACTACAACAAGTGGCAGGCGACAGCGCGCTCGAACGAGACGCTCGCCCTCGCCCCCTTGCGCGACAAATGGGCCGCCTTCGGCTGGGACGCGCACGAGGTCGACGGGCACGACGTCGCCGATCTCGCCCGCCGTCTCGCCGCCATCCCCGCGCGCGGCGAGGGAACACCGGTCGCGCTGATCGCGCATACCGTCAAGGGCAAGGGCGTGTCGTTCATGGAGGACGACAACAACTGGCATTACCGCGCGCCGACCGCAGAGGAGGTGCGCAAGGCCCATCAGGAGCTCGGTCTCGCATGAGGAACGCCTTCGCCGACGAGCTGACCAAGCTCGGCGACATCGATCCCCGCCTGGTGATGCTCTCGGGCGATATCGGCAACCGGCTGTTTGACAAGTTCCGCGCGAAGCACCCCGGGCGGTTCTTCAACTGCGGCGTTGCCGAGCAGAACATGATGGGGGTGGCGGCCGGGCTCGCCCTCTCCGGCCTGCGACCCGTCGCCTACACGATCACGCCCTTCGTCACCACGCGCTGCCTCGAGCAGATCCGCGTGGATGTCTGCTACCACGAGGCGCCGGTGATCATCGTCGCGGTCGGTGCGGGGCTCGCCTATGCGGGGCTCGGTCCGACCCATCACGCCTGCGAGGACATCGCCTTCCTCCGCTCGCTGCCCGGCATGGTCGTCTGCTGCCCTTGCGATGCGTGGGAGGTGCGCGCGGCCCTGCGCGCCGCGCTGCAACAGGATCGGCCGGTCTATATCCGCATGGGCAAGAAGGGCGAGCCGCAGATCCATGCCGAGGTGCCGGCGGAGTTCGCCCTCGGCCGCGCGCTGACGGTGCGCGAGGGTGATGAGGTGTGCCTCGTCTCCACCGGCAACATCCTGCCCGAGGTGCTGCATGCGGCCGACGCGCTGGCCGCGCACGGACACTCCGTGCAGGTGCTGTCGATGCACACCGTCAAGCCGCTCGACCGGGCCGCGCTCGCGCGCGCCTTCGCCCGCTGCCGCGTGGTCGCGACCTGCGAGGAGCACGGCGCGATCGGCGGGCTCGGCGCGGCGGTGACGGAGTGGATGGCCGACAGCGGCACGCGCGCCCCACCCGGCGGGGTCGTGCGGTTCAACACCGGCGATGCGTTCTTCCGCCTCTCGGGCGAGCAGGAATTCGCGCGCGAGCAGCTCGGCCTGACGGGGCATCAGATCGCCGAACGGATCGAGCGCGTGCTCGCCGGAAAGGCCGCGGCGTGAAGACCGCCGCGCTGCTGCTGGTCGAGACCGGACGGCCGCTCGAGCTCGCAGAGCTCTCAATCCCGGCGCTGAAGCCCGGCCAGGTGCTGGTCCAGATCGCGTTCTCCGGCGCCTGCGGCACACAGGTGATGGAGGCGCGCGGACTGAAGGGCGAGGACCGCTGGGTGCCGCACTGTCTCGGCCACGAAGGCACGGGCACGGTGCTCGAGACCGGCTCCGCGGTGACCAAGGTGAAGCGCGGCGACCAGGTGGTGCTGTCCTGGATCCGCGGCAGCGGGATCGAGGCGGGCGGGGCGGTGTATGACTGGGACGGGCGCAAGGTGAATGCCGGCGGCGTGACCACGTTCCAGCGCCATGCCGTGGTGAGCGAGAACCGGCTGACAGTGCTGCCGCCCGGTCTGCCTATGGAGCTCGCCGTGCTGCTCGGCTGCGCCGCACCCACCGGCATGGGCAGCGTCGTGAACGTGCTGCGCGTGCTGCCGGGCGAGAGCGTGGTGGTGTTCGGCACCGGCGGGATCGGGCTGAACGCCTGCATGGCGGCTGCGCTCGCCGGCGCAGTGCCGGTGATCGGCGTCGATCCCAATCCGCAGCGCCGCGCGCTCGCCGAGGCCTATGGCGCGACCCACACGATCGACCCCGCTGCCGGCGATCCGGTGGCCGCGATCCGCGCAGTCCTGCCGCAGGGCGCGGACGCGGCGGTGGAAGCGACCGGCCAGCCCGCCGTGATGGCGCAGGCGCTGGCGGCCGTGCGCGCGCAGGGCGGCCGTGCGGTGGTGATCGGCAATGCGCGCCAGGGCGCCACGCTCACGCTCGATCCCGGCCTGTTCAACCAGGGCAAGAGCCTGCTCGGCACCTGGGGCGGCGATGCGGTGCCCGACCGCGACTATGCCCGGTTCGCCCGGCTGCTCGCGGCTGCGCGGTTCGACGTGCGCGGCCTGCTGTCGGCACCGTACCGGCTCGACCAGGCGAACCAGGCGCTCGACGATCTCGCCGAAGGCCGCGTCGGGCGGCCGCTGATCGACATGAGCCTCGTCTGAACACGATGCGGATCGGCATCGACTTCGACAACACCATCGCCTGCTATGACGGCGTGTTCCACGCCGCGGCGCTGGAGCGCGGGCTGATCCCTGCCGACCTGCCGAGCGACAAGACGAGCGTGCGCAACCACCTGCGCGCGATCGGCCGCGAGGACGACTGGACCGCGCTCCAGGGCTATGTCTACGGCGCGCGGATGGATCTTGTCGGGCTCTACCCGGGGGTTGCGGCGTTCATCGCCGCGGCGCAGCGCGTGGGCCACACTGTGTTCATCGTCAGCCACAAGACCCGCACGCCCTATCGCGGCCCCGCCTACGACCTGCACGAGGCCGCGCGCGGGTTCCTTGCGGCGCGGCGCCTGACCGACCCGGCGCAGGGTGGCATCGCGCCCGAGCGCGCGTTCTTCGAGCTGACGATCATGGCGAAGCTCGCGCGCATCGACGCGCTCGGGCTCGACGCCTTCATCGATGATCTGCCCGAGGTGCTGGCGGAGCCGGCATTCCCACCGCGATGCCGCGCGATCCTGTTCGATCCCGAAGCCAACCACCCGGACGGCGTCTGGCAGGGACGGCGCTTCGAGCGTCATGGCGGCTGGGACGGCATCGCCGCCGCGCTGCTCGGCCGCGACGCCGCCTGAGCGTGCACGCCGAGGCCGCGCCGATCGAGGTCGCCTCGCGGCTGATGCGCGCCGCCGGGCTCGCGGATGCACCGCGCGCGCTCGTGCGGCTGGCGGGCGGACGCAACAACCGGGTCTATCGGCTTGAGCGCGACGGCCCACCGCTGGTGGTCAAGTGCTACCACCACGACGCGCGCGATCCGCGCGACCGGCTCGGCGCCGAGTGGGCGTTCCTGCGCTATGCCTGGGATGTCTGCGGGTTGCGCGATGTGCCCGAGCCGCTGGCGGCCGAGCCGGCGAGCCACGCGGCACTCTATGCCTTCGTGCCGGGCGGGCGCATCGCCGCGGCCGAGGCGCGGCATGTCGAGGCGGCCGCCCGCTTCGTCGCGGCGCTGAACGCGACTGCGGCGCGCGGCGCAGCCGAACGCCTCGCGCCCGCATCCGAGGCGTGCTTCTCGCTCGCCGCGCATGTCGCGACGATCGACCGGCGCGTCATGCGGCTCGCGACGCGGCTCGATCCGTCCGCACCCCACGCCGAGGCCGCCGCCGCGCTGGTGCAGGAGCGGCTCGTGCCGGCCTGGCACCGTCTCGCGCGCAGGCTCGCGCCCGTTGCGGCGCCGCTGCCATGGGGCGTCTCGCCCTCCGATTTCGGCTTCCACAACGCACTGGACGCGGAGGGACGGCTGAGCTTCCTCGACTTCGAATACGCCGGCCGCGACGATCCGGCGAAGCTGATCTGCGACTTCTTCTGCCAGCCCGAGCTTCCCGTCCCGCGCGCGCTCTACCCCGCGTTCCGCGACGCGGTGCTGGCGGCCCTCGGACTCGATACTTCCCCGCATCGCGCGCGCTGCGATGCGCTGCTGCCCGCCTACGGCCTCAAATGGGTCTGCATCATGCTGAACGAGTTCCTCCCCGCCGCCGCCGCGCGCCGCGACTTCGCCGAGCGGCAGGACCGTGCATCGCGCTGCGCGGCCCAGCTCGCCAAGGCCGAGGCCGGGCTCGACCGCCTGCACGACACCTGACAGGAGTTCCCCAGGATGGCCTATCGCGAGTTCGTCAGCCTGATCCACAGATCCACCAAGCGCGACTACCTCGCGCGCGTCACGCAGCGCGACAAGGCGGAGGTGGCGGAACTCGCGATCCAGTACGGCTACGACTACTGGGACGGCAGCCGCGAGACCGGCTATGGCGGCTATCGCTATGACGGGCGCTGGCGCAAGGTGGCGGACGCGATGCGCGACGCCTACGGGCTGAAGCCGGGCATGCGCGTGCTCGATGTCGGCGCCGGCAAGGGCTTCCTGATGCATGATCTCGCCGAGAGCGTGCCCGGGCTGGAGGTCGAGGGGATCGACATCTCGGCCTATGCGATCGAGCACGCGATGGAGAGCGTGAAGGGGAAGATCCGTCAGGGCACCGCAGCGAAGCTCGACTGGCCGGACAAGCATTTCGACCTGGTGGTCTCGATCACGACGCTGCACAACCTCTACATCTCCGACCTGTTCGCAGCCCTTGCCGAGATGGAGCGGGTCTCGAAGGCACACAGGTTCCTGGTCGTCGAGGCGTATCGCAACGAGCGCGAGAAGGTGAACCTGATGTACTGGCAGCTCACCTGCCGCGCCTTCCATACGCCCGAGGAGTGGGAGTGGATCTTCGAGCGCGCCGGCTACACCGGCGATCACGAGTTCATCTTCTTCGAGTAGGGCCGGCCGGCCGGCGCGGCGCGCGACAGCGCTGTCGGGGCCGGCACGGCTTGCGCCCGGAAAGGCCGACCGGGGCGTCCGGAGCATGACGAGAGGCGAGGCGATCCCCTCATGACCCCATTGGACCAGAAGGCTGCCCGACTGCGTGAGCGTCTCTCCTGGAAGGAGGGGCAGCTGAAGGAGATCCACGCGCTCTACGCCGAGTATGTGAAGGCCGGCCAGCCCTTTCCGGCCGATCTCGAGGAGCATTCGCTGCAGCTGATCCTGCGCTTCGTCCGCCCCGACGACGTCGAGGCGGCGCGCCGCCTTGTCACGGTTCTGCAGGTGCAGAACAAACCGGTGCCGGACGATCTGCGCGCGCGAGCATTCGGCACGCCACGCGGGGCCCCTGCGCTCGACCTCGACGCCGTGCTCGCGCAGATCGAGGCGGGCGTAGCCGAGCGGCAGACGGTGATGACGATGCTCTCCGACCTCACGGCCAGGGGCGAGAGCCCGCCGCTGCCGCTCGAGATGGCGGTGCTCCAGCACTTCATCGCCGAGGACCCCGCGCGCATGGACCTGAAGCGCCGGCTGCACACCGTGCTCCGCCTGCTCGGCCGGCCGGTATCGGCCGAACTCGATGCCGCGGTGCGCGAAAGCTACCTCCAGGAGGAGTATGCGGTCGACTACCAGCAGATGCTGGACGCGTTTGCGTCGCGCGTGCGGTTCAGCGACATGGAACCGGAGTTCTTTCCGCTGCTCGAGACGGTCCGCCGCTTCACGATGACCACCGTGGAGCGTCTCTACGCGCTCTGGAGTGCGGTGCGCTACCTGGTCGAGGCGGAGATCGCCGGCGACTTCCTGGAGGCCGGTGTGTGGCGCGGTGGCAGCGTCATGCTGATGGCGCACGAGCTGCTGCGGTCAGGGGCAGCGGACAGGACCCTGTGGCTCTACGACACGTTCTCGGGATTGCCCCGGCCGAACGCGGAGATCGATGTCGATGTGCTGGGCAACCGCGCCATCGACGGCTGGCAGATGCGCAACCTGGCGGGCGACACGAGCGTGTGGGCCTATGCGGATGAGGCCGAGGTGCGGGCCAACATGGCCGCGACCGGCTATCCCGAGGCGCTCACCCGGTTCGTCGCCGGCAAGGTCGAGCAGACGATCCCGGCGACCATGCCCGAGCGGATCGCGCTGCTGCGCATCGACACCGACTGGTACGACTCGTACCGCCATCTTCTGCGCACGCTCTACGATCGTCTGGTGCCGGGCGGTGTGCTGCTGCTGGACGACTACGGACACATGCTGGGGGCGAAGCGCGCGGTGGACGAGTTCCGGCAGGAGCGGGGCATCCGTCAACCGCTGCTGCGCGTCGACTACTCCTGTCGGATGATGCTCAAGCCCTGAGGCGGGGTCGGACGCGCGCGGTCATGGCATCCGGCGACCGCCGCCGTCGCACGCCTGGGCCTGGGCATCCGGTACGGCTCCCCGTCACGCCGGAAGGGCGCGCGGCCGGCGGCGCCGGTCGCGTTGCGCCGCGACCAGGTCCAGGAGCGACATCGGGCGGTGGCGGACCGTCAGCCAGCCGAGCAGGGCAAGCTGGCCGAGCCGGCCGGGCAGCAGCGCGGCGCCCGCGAGCGCTGCCCGACCGAGCGGCCCGGCACCGGTCACCGCAGCGAGCGCGTGCGGATCGGGCCGCCCACCAAGCGGCTCGGTCACCATCACGCGTGCCGCGGCGAACCGCATGCGCCGCTCGAACAGGTCCGGATACCAGTCGGGGTAGGGGGCTCCGCGCGCGGCCTCCATGCGCGCCCGCGCCCGCGCCACCATCGCGAGCGTGGCGGCCGGATCCGCCGCCGCCGAGCGCGACACGCTGACCGGGTTCACGTGCCAGACGCCGAGCACCTCCGGAAGAAACACGAAGCCGTGGCGCAGCGCGAGCTCGCGGGCGAGGAAGCTGTCGCACATCGCGCCCAGCGCGGGATCGAACCCGCCCGCACCAACCACCGCGTCGCGTCGCCAGACGGTCGCGACCGAGATGATGACGTGATCGGCCCGCCGCAGCAGCGCGGTGACCTCGCCGGGAGGAAGCGCTCCTGCCGCGCCGGCAGGATGACGGGCCGCAGCCCGATGACGCGATCGTCGGGCGCGCGCAGCACCGCCTCGCCCGAGGCGAGCGCGGCCTCGGGATGCGCGGCCAGGGCGGCGGCGGCGCGCGCGAACAGCCGCGGACAGGCCACGTCGTCGGCGGCGGCGAAATAGACGAGGTCGCCGTTGACCTCGGTGAGGCCCCGCGCGATCGCCGCCGCGGCGCCGCCATTGCGTTCAAGCCGCACGACGCGCAGTCCGGGCAGGCGGGCCGCAAACCGCTCGGCCACCGCGAGGCTGTCATCGGTCGAGGCATCGTCGATCAGCACGATCTCGTCGGCCCGGCGCTCCTGCGCCGCCAGGGCCGACAGCGCACGCGGCAGAAGCGCCGCGTGGTTGTAGTTGGGCAGCACGACGGACAGCCGAACTGTCACGACGGACTCCTGGCGCGCGCGGACGCGGCCGGGGTCGCCCATCCCGATCGGCTCATCGCCTTGCCCCTGCGGTCACGACCCGCACGCCATCCGGTTGCGCCCCACGGCGCGCTCCACGGCGGATCATCATCGATGACGGATCCGGCATCGCTGGCGGCCGCACGCCGGGGAGCGCAGAGCGACCTTGACACCCACCTTGGCCTCTGGGAAGGGGCTCGCCGTCCGCGCGGCGCGACCGCCGCGGCGCGCGCCCCGCGTGGCAGCCGGCGCAAGACATTGCGCGGCCGCGCTACGGCCGGGGCACGTCGCCCACCCGCCGAAGGAGTCTGCCGATGACGGCGTGCCAGGTGTGCCGCTCGAGCCGCATCGGTCCGGCGCTCGACATGGGCAGCCATCCCGTCTCGTCGTTCTTCCTGCCCGCTGCGGACGCGCCCGAGACCGCGCATCGCCTGGCACTCACGCAGTGCGCGGAGTGCGGCACGATCCAGCTCATGACGCCGGTTCCCCACGCCGCCCTGAAGCCGCCCTATGACTGGCTGTTCGCGCGCGAGCCGGAGGAGCATCTCGATGGCCTGGTCGATCGCCTCCGCGCGCTGCCGGGGCTTGAACCCGGCGCGGCGATTGCGGGGCTGACGGTGAAGGACGACACCACGCTCGACCGGTTCCGCCGGCACGGCTTCGAGCGGGTCTGGCGCGTGTCCCTCGCCGAGGATCTCGGCATCGCCGATCCGTGCGCCAATGTCGAAACGGTGCAGGTGCTGACCGAACCGGACCGGATGCGCCGCGTCGCCGCCGCGCATGGCGGGCCGGCCGATCTGTTGATCGTGCGCCATGTGATCGAGCATGCCGAGAGCCTTCAGGCCTTCGTCGAGGGGCTTGCGGCGCTGGTGCGGCCGGGCGGCTACGTGATGGTGGAGGCACCGGACTGCACCACGAGCCTTCGCCTCCACGACTACGCGATGGTCTGGGAGGAGCATTCGCTCTATTTCACTCCGGCCACGTTGCGTCCGATCCTGGAGTGGGGCGGGTTCGAGCGCGTCTTCGAGGCGCTGTATCCGCTGCCGTTCGAGAACTGCATGGTGCTGGTGGCGCGCCGGACCGGCATGCCACGCACGCCGCAGCCGGACGCGGAGGGACAGGCGCAGGCCGGGCTGCTCGCGCGCTACGCCGCCGCGTTCCCCGACGTCACGGCGGAACTCCGGCGCACGCTGGAGGCGGTACGCGCGCGCGGACCGCTCGCGCTGTTCGGCGCCGGCCATCTCGCCTGCGCCTTCGTCAACTTCCACGGCCTCGCCGACCTGTTCGACTTCGTGGCCGACGACACGCCGCAGAAGCAGGGCCTGTTCCTGCCCGGTGCGCGGCTGCCGATCCTGCCCTCGGCGGAGCTGGTGCGACGGCGCGTCGCGCTCTGCCTGCTTGCGCTGTCGATCGGCAACGAGGACCGGGTGATCGCGCGCAATGCCGGGTTCATCGCGGCGGGCGGCGCATTCCGCTCGATCTTCGCGGCGAGCCCGCGCAGCATCCGCGGTCCGGCCGGCTGAACCGCGCCGTCCGTGAGCGGAAACGGGATGCCGCGCAGCGCCGTGGTCATGCCCCGGCCGCGGCCGGTCTCCCCGCCCGTGCGCGATGCGCCGACCCGCGCGCCGCGCGCAGTCGGGACGGGACATTCGACCGAGGCGTCCCCGCCGCGCCGCCCGTCGTTGCGGCCGGCCGCCGTCCATGCCAGAGACGAGGCATCAAGGATCGCGCCGGGACCCCTGCGCATGACCGGGACGGGCAATGTC
>NZ_JBHYDW010000125.1:0-13358 GCF_051860475.1 Elioraea sp.
TGCGCGCATTGATGCGGGGCCGCACCACCTTCGTGATCGCGCATCGCCTTTCCACCGTGCGCGAGGCCGACACGATCCTGGTCTTCGCCGAGGGCCGGATCGCCGAACAGGGAAGCTTCAAGGCGCTGATCGCGCGGGGCGGCATCTTCGCCGAACTGGTCGCGACGCAGTTGAGCCCTGTGGCCCCCGAGATGGGGGTCCGGGGGGCCATGGGCCCCGGCGGGGGGGGGGGGGGGGGGCCCCCCCCCCCCCCTCGTCTGACAGGTTGCACCGCAGGTTGCATCGGTGGGAGAGTCACGCCAGCCGGGAACGGAGGAACCGCGATGACCGTAGCCGCGATCCTGACGACCAAGGGCCCCGAGGTGGTCAGCGCCCGCCCCGACCAGACCCTCGAGGCGGCGGCGAGACTGATGACCGAGCGCCGGATCGGGTCGGTGCTGGTGCGCGAGGGCGACGAGGTGATCGGCATCCTGTCCGAGCGCGACATCGTGCGGACGGTCGCCGCGCACGGTGCGGCGGCGCTGACCATGACCGTCGGCTCGGCGATGACGCGCGACGTCGTGTTCGGCCATCTGTCCGACACGGTGGACAAGGTGCTCGGCCTGATGACGGAGCGGCGCATCCGCCACCTGCCGGTGAAGGATGGCGAGCGCCTGATCGGCCTGGTGTCGATCGGCGACGTCGTGAAGAAGCGGATCGAGGACGTGGAGCAGGAGGCGGAGGGTCTGCGCGCCTTCGTGCACGGCGCCGGTTGATCCGTCGCAAGGCAGGGGCGCGGCGCTGCTGTAGCCTCGCGCCATGGATCTGTTCGCCGAGTGCCTGCATGGCCTGACCGCGCTTGGGGTCGGCGGCACCGCGGCGGTCGCCGCGGCGCTGTTCGTCGCCGGGCTCGCCGGCGGGGCGACCCACTGCACCGGGATGTGCGGACCGTTCGTGGTCGCGCAGGTCACGTCGGGTCTGGCGGCCCGGCCGACGCTGTCGCGGCTCTCGGCCGGGGCGCTCGCGCCCTATCATCTCGGGCGGGCGGTGACCTATGTCGGGCTCGGCGCGGCCGCCGGGCTGGTCTCCGGCGCGATCGTGCACGGTGCGGGCTTCCGCCCGGTGCTGGCCGCCCTGCTTGCGCTCGGCGCGGTGCTGATGCTGGCGCAGGCGGTGGCGCAGCTGGCCGCGCTGCTGCCCGCGGCGCCGGCCGGGCTGGCCGACCGGGTCGCGCGTGCGGCCGGACCGTTGCTCGCCGACCCGCGCGGCGGGCGGCGCTTCCTGCTCGGCCTGGTGCTCGGCTTCCTGCCCTGCGGGCTGCTCTATGGCGCGATCGCGGCCGCGGGCGCGACCGGCAGCGCGCTCGGGGGTGCGCTCGCGATGGCGGCCTTCGCGACGGGGACCGTGCCGGCCCTGTTCGGCGTCGGGCTTGCCGGCGCGTTCTTCGGCCGCCGCTTCCTGCCGGCGGCGCGCGCGATCGCCGCGCCGATGCTGGTGGTCAACGCCGCCGTGCTCGGCGTCCTGGCGCTCAGGGCCGCCTGATCACGCCACCACGTCCCTGTAGGCGTGCCAGGTCGCGTGGCCGATCAGCGGCATGGTCACGGCGAGGCCAAGGAACAGCGGGATGATGCCGAAGGCGGTGAAGGCGACGATCAGCCCCGCCCAGAGCATCATCGCCGGCCAGTTGCGCCGGACCGCGGTGAAGCTGGTGGCGACCGCGACGAACACGTTGACGTCGCGGTCGAGCAGCATCGGGATCGACACCGCCGAGATCGCGAACACCAGCGCCGCGAACACCGCGCCCACCGCCGTGCCGACCGCCCAGAACGGGATCGCGTCGGGCTGGGCGAGCCGGATCACCAGGTTGTCCCAGTTCGGGTTGAAGCCGAGGCCGAAGAACACGGCGAAGATCAGGGTCGCGATCCGGATCCAGCCGAGATGGAACAGCCCCAGAATGGCGCCCATGTAGGAAAGCTGGACGGCATTGCGCCGATAGGCGCCGAACGCGGCGCCGAGGCTCACCGGCTCGCCCGCCGCAAGTCGGCGGCTGGTCTCGTAGAGCCCGACCGCCATCAGGGGCGCCAGGAAGAAGAACCCGGCCGTCATCGGCAGCACGAGCCAGAACACGCCGACCTGCAGCAGCAGGATCAGCAGCAGATAGGTCAGCGCCACCATCAGCGCGCCGTAGGCGAGGCTGACGCCCGGTGCGGCCATGACATCGCGCCACCCCGCCGCCAGCCAGGCCCAGGGCCGATCGACCGGCACCAGCCGCACGCGCGGGCTGTCGCCGTAGAACACCGGGATCGCCTGTTCCGTCATGCGCGTTTCCCCATGCGCTCGCCGCGGCCCTGGTTGGCCGCCGAACGTCGTTTCTCGCGTGACCACGGCCGCCGAACCTTGACGCATGTCAATGTTGCGTCGCGGCACCGGCCCCACCTTGCCATCCTGCCGCGCCCGGTGCGGCAGGACGGCGCTTGGAGGCGAGGGTAGCATGGCGGAGAGCGTTGCAGCGACGGGACAGGCGCGGCCCGCGCCCGACTACGTCGAGGACGTCGTCAGGGCGTTCATCGTCGCCACCGTGTTCTGGGGCGTGGTCGGGTTCCTGATGGGCACGACGATCGCCTTCCAGCTCGCCTATCCGATCCTGAACCTCGACCTCGAATGGACCACCTTCGGCCGGCTCCGGCCCGTGCACACCTCGGCGGTGATCTTCGCCTTCGGCGGCAACGCCCTGCTTGGCACCTCGCTGCACGTGGTGCAGCGCACCTGCCGCGCGCGGCTGTTCGGGGGGGCCGAGGCCGGATGGTTCCTGTTCTGGGGCTATCAGACCTTCATCGTGCTCGCAGCACTCTCCTACGTGATGGGCTACAGCCAGAGCAAGGAATACGCCGAGCCCGAGTGGTTCATCGACCTGTTCCTGACCTTCGTCTGGGTGGTCTACCTCGTGGTGTTCATGGGCACGATCATGAAGCGCGAGGAGCCGCACATCTACGTGGCGAACTGGTTCTACCTCGCCTTCATCATCACCATCGCGATGCTGCATGTCGGCAACAACCTCACCCTGCCGATCGGCTGGGGATTCTCGAAGAGCTACCAGCTCTCCTCGGGCGTGCAGGACGCGATGATCCAGTGGTGGTACGGCCACAACGCCGTGGGCTTCTTCCTGACCGCCGGCTTCCTCGGGATGATGTACTACTTCATCCCCAAGCAGGCCGAGCGGCCGATCTACTCCTACCGGCTCTCGATCGTGCACTTCTGGTCGCTGATCTTCCTCTACATCTGGGCCGGCCCGCACCACCTGCACTACACCGCGCTGCCGGACTGGGCGCAGACGCTGGGCATGATCTTCAGCGTGATGCTGTGGATGCCGTCCTGGGGCGGCATGATCAACGGCATCATGACGCTCTCGGGTGCGTGGGACAAACTGCGCACCGATCCCGGCCTGCGCTTCTCGGTCGTCGCCGTCGCGTTCTACGGCATGAGCACCTTCGAGGGGCCGGTGATGAGCGTGAAGGCGGTGAACGCGCTCAGCCACTACACCGACTGGACCGTCGGCCACGTCCATTCCGGTGCGATGGGCTGGGTCGGGTTCATCGTGTTCGGCGCGGTCTACTACCTCGTGCCGGTGCTTTGGAGGCGGCGCGGGCTGTACAGCCTGAAGCTGGTCGAGTGGCACTTCTGGATCGCCACGCTCGGTATCGTCTTCTACATCACCGCGATGTGGGTCTCGGGCGTGATGCAGGGGCTGATGTGGCGCGCCTATGACGAACTGGGGTTCCTGCAGTACAGCTTCATCGAGACGGTCGCGGCGATGCACCCCTACTACGTGATCCGCGCGCTCGGCGGCGTGCTCTACCTCACCGGTGCGCTGATCATGGTCTACAACCTCTGGAAGACCGTGACCGCGGGCGAACCGATCCGACGGCCGGCGCCGGCCTGGCGTCCCCAGGCGGCCGAGTAGGGAGGGCGCGCGATGTTCCGGCATCACGGCGCGATCGAGCGCAACGTCACCCTGCTCGCGGTCCTGACGCTGATCACCGTCTCGATCGGCGGGCTGGTGCAGATCGTGCCACTGTTCACGATCGAGACCACGATCGAGCGGGTCGAGGGCGTGCGCCCCTACACACCGCTCGAACTCGCCGGGCGCAACATCTATCTGCGCGAGGGCTGCTACGCCTGCCACAGCCAGCAGATCCGGCCGTTCCGCGACGAGCTCGAACGCTACGGCCACTACTCGCTCGCGGCCGAGTCCATGTACGACAAGCCGTTCCAGTGGGGCTCGAAGCGCACCGGGCCCGACCTCGCGCGGGTCGGCGGCAAGTACTCGAACGAGTGGCACCTCCAGCACATGATCGATCCGCGCAGCGTGGTGCCGGAGAGCGTGATGCCGCCCTACGGGTTCCTGCTCCGCCCACTCCGGACCGACGACGTCACGAGCCATCTGCGCGCCCTCCAGCGCCTCGGCGTGCCCTATACCGACGAGATGATCGCCAATGCCGCGGCGGACCTCCGCGCCCAGGCCGATCCGGACGCCGATCATTCCGGCCTCCTCGAGCGCTACCCCAAGGCGCCGACCGGCGCGTTCGACGGCAACCCGGGCCGCGTGACCGAGATGGACGCGATCATCGCCTACATGCAGATGCTCGGCACGCTGGTCGACTTCGCCGACGTGACGCCGCAGCAGCTCACGCAGTGAGGAGGGCACGATGATGGACTGGCTCGCCGCCCACTACGCCGAGCTGCGCCAGCTCTGGTCGGTGTGGTTCCTGCTGCTGTTCGTCGGGATCGCCGCCTGGGCGTTCTGGCCACGCAACAAGGAGCGGCTGGAACGCCAGGGCCGCATTCCGCTCGACGACGACCGCTGAGAGAGGAGCACGTTCGTGCCCACCAAGATCGAGAAGGACGCGGTCACCGGCACGGAGACCACCGGCCATGAATGGGATGGCATCAAGGAGCTGAACACGCCGCTGCCGAAGTGGTGGCTCTACATCCTCTACGCGACCATCGCCTGGTCGGCGGTGTGGGCGGTGCTCTATCCCTCCTTCCCCGGGCTCTCCGGCCATTGGCGCGGCACCACGGGCTGGACGCAGCGTACCGCGATCGTCGAGCAGATGCAGGCGGCCGAGGCCGAGCGCGCGCCGATGCTGGAGCGCATCCGTGCCGCCGCGCTCGACGAGATCCGGCGTGACCCCGACCTGCTGCAGTACGCGATGGCGGGCGGGCGGGTCGCCTTCGCCGACAACTGCGCGGCCTGCCATGGCGCCGGCGGCGAAGGCCGGCCTGGCGGCTTCCCGAGTCTCGCCGACGATTCCTGGATCTGGGGCGGCACGCTCGAGGACATCCACACCACGATCCTGCACGGCATCCGCAACACCCAGGACGCGGATGCCCGCATGAGCCTGATGCCGGCCTACGGCCAGATCCTCTCGCGCCAGGAGATCGACGACGTCGCCGAGCACGTGGTCAGCCTGACGGGCCGGAGCACCGATGCCGCAAGTGCCGCGCGCGGCGCGACCATCTACGCCGATCAGTGCGTCGCCTGCCATGGCGAGAAGGGCGAGGGTGTGCGCGAGCAGGGAGGTCCGGCGCTGAACGACGCGATCTGGCTCTATGGCGGCTCCAAGCGCGAGATCGCCGCGCAGATCGCCAACCCCCGCATGGGCGTGATGCCACCCTGGCAGGGGCGGCTCGACGTGGCCACCATCCGCATGCTGACGGTCTACGTGCACACGCTCGGCGGCGGCGAGTAGCGCGAGGGGTACCATGCGCATGGACAGGCCCGCGAAGACGACGGAGGTGCCGGCGAGCCCGGCGCCGGCGTCGCTCTACGCGGACCGGGTCAAGGTCTATCCCGCCCGCGTGCACGGCCGTTTCCGCAATCTCAAGTGGGCGTTCCTGGTGGTCGCCCTCGCGATCTACTACGTGCTGCCCTGGCTGCGCTGGCACCGCCCGGGCGATGCGCCGGACCAGTTGCTGCTGATCGACCTTGCGGGCCGACGCTTCTACCTCGGTCCGCTCGAGGTCTGGCCGCAGGAGATCTACCTCGTCACCTTCCTGCTCATCTTCTCGGCAATCGCACTGTTCCTGGTGACCTCGCTGTTCGGCCGCGTCTGGTGCGGCTTCGCCTGTCCGCAGACGGTCTGGACCGATCTCTACATGTGGGTCGAGCGGCGCATCGAGGGCGACCGCAACGCGCGCATGAAGCTCGACCAGGGACCTCGCAACCGGGCGTACTGGGCGAAGAAGGCCGCCAAGCATGCGATCTGGCTGGTGATCGCCGCCGCGACGGGCGGTTCGTTCGTGCTCTACGTGCAGGATGCGCCGACCGCTTTGCGGGAGATCTTCACCGGCCAGTCCGGTGCCTGGACCTACAGCTTCGTCGGCATCCTGACCTTCACCACCTACGCGCTCGCCGGCTGGGCACGCGAGCAGGTCTGCACCTACATGTGCCCGTGGCCGCGCTTCCAGGCCGCGATGCTGGACACGCAGTCGTTGGTGGTCACCTATCGCGCCTGGCGCGGCGAACCACGCGGCAAGCACAAGCAGGGCGAGTCGTGGGAGGGGCGCGGCGACTGCGTCGACTGCCGCCAATGCGTGAATGTCTGCCCCACCGGGATCGACATCCGCGACGGGCTGCAGCTCGAATGCATCGGGTGCGGCCTCTGCATCGATGCCTGTGACGCGATCATGGACAAGGTCGGCCGGCCGCGCGGGCTGATCGCGCTCGATACGCTCGCGGACGTTGCCGCGTGCGATCGCGCGGTCGCGCAGGTCGCGCCGGGGCCGCAGCGCGTGCCGATCGCCGCGGCGGCGCACACGCCGATCAAGGTGATCCGCCCGCGCACCATGATCTATGCCGGCGTGCTGGGCCTCGTGGGCCTCATCATGCTGGCGGCGCTGGCGATCCGCGACACCACTGAACTCTCCGTGCTGCGCGACCGCGCGCCGCTGTTCGTGACGCTCGCGGACGGCTCGGTGCGCAACAGCTACACGCTGAAGATCGTCGAGAAGCAGCATGACGACCGGGCGCTCACCCTGCGCCTCGACGGCCTCGCGGGTGCGACGCTGGCCGGGCTCGCCGCCGATGAGGCGCCGGGCGAGGCGATCGCGCTGTCCGTGCGGCCAGGCTCGGTCGCCACCCACCGCGTGCATGTCTTCGCCCCCGCCGGCGCCCCGCTGCCCGAGAGCACCCCCGTCACGTTCCGCCTGCTGGAGGCGGACGGGCGCGAGGCGGCGCGGCACGGCAGCGTCTTCCTGGCGCCGAGGCGGTGAGCATGGCGAGCGCGCAGGAACGCCGCAGCGCCTGGATCCCGTGGGCCTTCGTCGGGTTCATGGCGTTCGTCGTCGCGGTGAACGGCGTGATGGTCTACTTCGCGCTCTCGACCTTCACCGGCACGACCGTCGACCGCGCCTATGAGCGCGGGCGGCTCTACAACGAGGTTCTCGCGGAGGCGGAGCGCCAAGCCGCGTTCGGCTGGCGGTTCGAACTGCGCTGGACGCCGTCGGGCGAGCCGCTCGCGGGGCGGATCGTCGTCGCCGCGACCGACCGCTCTGGCGCGCCGCTGGAGGGGCTCGCGATCGAGGGCAAGGTGGTGCGTCCACTCGGCCGGCCCGAGCCGATCCCGCTGGCTCTCGCGCAGACCGGCAGCGGCCGCTACACCGTGCCGCTGACGCTCGACGGCGCTGGCCAGTGGGAGGTGCGGCTGGCCGTGCGGCGCGGGCGCGAGGGCCCGGTCGAACTCCGCGAGCGGATCATCGTGCGATGAACGCGTTCGCCGAGGCCCGGCTCGAGACGCCGCGCGCGACCACCGCCTGCGCGCATTGCGCCGCTCCCTGTCCCGACGGTGCCCGGTTCTGCTGCGCGGGCTGCGAGGGCGCGCATGTGCTGATCAGCGGGCTCGGGCTGGAGCGGTTCTACGCCCGCCTCGAAGGCACCGCGCCGAAGCCGGAGCCAGACGCGCCGCGCCATGACCTCGCCGCACGTGCCCGCACCGAGGGCGATACGCACACGCTGGAGCTGATGGTCGGCGGCATCACCTGCGCGGCGTGCTGCTGGCTGATCGAGCAGGTGCTCGCGCGCGAGCCCGACGTCACCTGGGCGCGCGTGGCGCTGTCCACCCGGCGCCTGGCCATCCGCTGGCGTGGCGCTCCCGCGCGCGCGAACGATTTCGGCGGGCGCATCGCAGCGCTCGGGTTCACGGTCGCGCCGTTCGATCCCTCCTGCCTCGCCGCCGGCGACGCGGCGGAGGCGAAGCGGCTGCTGCGCGCCATGGGCATCGCCGCCTTCGCCTCGATGAACGTGATGCTGGTCTCGGTCGCGGTCTGGGTCGGCCACGCGACCGGCGACATGGGGCCGGCGACGCGCGACCTGATGCACTGGCTGGCCGCGCTGATCGCGCTGCCCGCCGTGGCGGTGGCGGGCATGCCGTTCTTCCGCCCGGCCTTCACGGCGCTGCGTGCCGGCCGCGCGAGTCTCGACCTGCCGATCAGCCTCGGCGTGCTCGCGACCTGCGCCATGAGCCTCTCGGAGACGATCCGCGGCGGCGACTACGCCTATTTCGACTCCGCGATCATGCTCGTCTTCCTGCTGCTGGTCGGCCGCTATCTCGACCGCCGCGCGCGCGGGCGCGCGCGCGAGGCCGCCGCCCGGCTGATGACGCTGAACCGCGCGCCCGTCGGCGTGCTGGACGGGGCGGGCGTGGCGCATCCGCGCGCGCCCGAGGAGGTGCGTCCGGGCGAGCGCGTGCTGGTCGCGCCCGGCGAGCGCATCGGTGTCGACGGCGTGGCGGTGTCAGGCCGGACCACGCTCGACGAGAGCCTGCTCACCGGCGAGACCCTGCCGCGTGCAGTGGTGCCCGATGACGCCGTGCATGCCGGCACGCTGAACCGCGATGCGGCGCTGGTGGTCGAGGCGCGCGCGTCCGGCGCGGGCACGCTGCTCGCCGCGATCGTGCGGCTGATGGAGCGCGCCGAGCAGTCGCGCTCGCGTTTCGTCGCCCTCGCCGATCGGGTGTCGCGCTGGTACACGCCCGTGGTGCACGTGCTGGCCGCCGGAACGTTCCTGCTGTGGTGGGGCCTTTTCGACGTCGCCTGGCAGCAGGCGCTGGTCTATGCGGTGGCGGTGCTGATCATCACCTGCCCCTGCGTGCTCGGCATCGCGGTACCGGCGGTGCAGGTCGCGGCCGCCGGCGGGCTGATGCGCCGCGGCGTGCTGGTCACCTCCGGCACCGCGTTCGAGCGGCTGGCGCAGGCCGATGTCGCGGTGCTGGACAAGACCGGCACGCTGACGCGCGGCCGGCCGGTGCTCCAGCCGGGCGCCTGGACTGGGGAGGATCTGCGCGACGCGGCCGAGCTCGCTGCGACCTCGCGCCATCCGCTGGCGCGCGCGCTCGCGGCGGCCGCGCCCGACGTGCCTGCGGCGGCGGACGTGGTCGAACATCCGGGCGAGGGCCTGTCCCGCGCCGCGGTGCGGCTCGGCAGTGCGGCATTCACGGGCACCGACCCGGGCGAGGGCATGGAGCTGGTTCTCGCCCGCCCTGGCGCTGCGCCGGTGCGCTTCGCCTTCGCCGACGCGCCCCGGCCGGATGCGCGCGACGCCGTCGCCACGCTCGCCGCGCAGGGGCTGGCACCCGAGCTCCTCTCCGGCGATCGCGCGCCGGCGGTTGCCGCCGCGGCCGAGGCCGCGGGGATCACGCGCTGGACCGCGACCGCCGATCCGGCAGCGAAGATCGCCCGGCTCGAGACGCTGAAGCGCGACGGGCGCCGCCCGCTGATGGTGGGCGACGGGCTGAACGACGCGCCCGCGCTCGCCGCAGCACACGTCTCGGTCGCCTACGCCTCCGGTGCCGACATCGCCCAGGCGGCAGCCGACGTGGTGGTGCAGACCGACCGCCTCGGCGCCGTGCCCGACGCGGTCGCGGTGGCGCGTCGTGCGCAGCGCCTGGTGCGCCAGAACATCGCGATCAGCCTCGGCTACAACCTCGTCGCGGTGCCGCTGGCGATCGCCGGGTTCGTCACCCCGCTGATCGCGGCGGTGGCGATGGCGGCCTCGTCGCTGACCGTGATCCTGAACGCGCTGCGGGTTGAACGGAGGCCAGGATGGACGCGCTGACGCTGCTGATCCCGCTCTCGCTCGCCCTCGGCCTCGGCGCGCTCGCCGCCTTCCTCTGGACGCTGCGCTCCGGCCAGTACGACGACCTCGATGGTGCGGCGCACAGGATCCTGTTCGAGGACGACGAGCGGCCCCCGCCGGATGAACACAAGGAGACCAGGACATGAATGCTTCGACCGTGGTGTTCGGCGCCTTCGGCGTGGTGTTCGCGCTGCTCGGCCTGTTCATGGCCGCGGCAGCCAGGGACCCCGGGTTCTATGTCTCCGGACTGATCCTGTTCGTCTCCTTCGTGCTGTTCCTGTTCAAGCTGGTCCAGCGTCATTTCGACCAGCAGGAGGCGCGCGACAAGGACTGACGGCCCCGTCCCGGGCCGCCCGATCCCGACCTTTCCCCTTGCGCGAGGCCGGCGGAGACGCTGATATCCCCGCCAACAACAGGATACGGGAGACTTCGCACCATGAGCATGAACCGCCGCGCCCTGCTGGGCTCCACCCTGTTCGGCGCCGCCGCGCTCGCCGGCCTGCCTGCCCATGCTCAGGCGACGCGCTGGCAGATGGCCACGCCCTACCCGGACGCGAACTTCCACACGGTCAACATCCGCGAGTTCGTCAAGGAGGTCGAGGAGGGCTCGGGCAACCGCGTCTCGATCACGCTGCACACCAACCAGTCGCTGCTGCGCATGCCGGAGATCAAGCGCGGCGTGCAGACCGGCCAGGCGCAGATGGGAGAGATCCTCCTCTCCGCCTACAGCAACGAGGATCCGATGTTCGCCGTGGACGGCATCCCGATGCTGGTGACGAATTTCACCCAGGCGCGCGTGCTGGCCGGGCTGCAGCGTCCGTTCGTGCAGGCGCGCCTGCAGCGCCAGGGGCTCACGCTGCTCTACATGGTGCCGTGGCCGCAATCGGGCTTCTACTCCACCGAGCGGCTGGATTCGATCGAGGGGCTGCGCGGCACCAAGTTCCGCACCTTCAACCCGGCGACCCAGCGGTTCGCGCAGCTGGTCGGCGCGACACCAACGCTGGTGCAGGCCGCCGAGGTGCCGCAGGCCTTCGCCACCGGCGTGGTGAACGCGATGGTCACTTCGGCCGCGACGGGCGTGGACAGCCAAGCCTGGGACTTCGTGAGGCACTTCACGCCGGTCGGCTTTACCCGCACCAAGAACGCGGTGTTCGTCTCGACGCGGGCGCTGAACGCGCTGCCGGCCAATGTGCAGTCGCTGATCCGCGACGCCGCCGAGCGCGCCGAGCAGCGCGGCTGGGGCATGGCGCAGGAGCAGGAGCGCACGCGGCAGGAAGAGCTCGCCCGCCGCGGCATGACCGTCACCGATCCGCCCTCGCCCCGGCTGATGGCCGATCTCGAGAAGATCAGCGAGACCATGGTGGGCGAGTGGCTCACGACCGCTGGCGAGGACGGCAAGAAGCTGATCGACGCCTATCGCGCCGCGGTCGCGCGCGCCTGAGTTCGTCCCCCGCGTGAGGGGGCTCAGGCGCGGCCTAGACGCGCTCTATCTCACCGGCGGCATCGCCGGGGCGGCGGCGATCGTCACGATCGGCCTGCTCGTGCTGGCGCAGGTGACGCTGCGCCAGCTCGGCATGATCATTCCCGGCGGCGATGACCTGACGGCGTTCAGCGTCGCCGCCTCGGCCATGCTGCCGCTGGCCTACGCGTTCCGCCACGGCGCGCATATCCGCGTCGACCTGATCATCGGCCGCACCCGCGGCGCGACGCAACGCGGCATGGAGATCGTCGCGCTCACCTGCGCCGCCGCGATGGCCGCGCTGTTCGCCTTCGCAAGCTTCGATTCGATGTCGGATTCCTGGGCGTTCGAGGAGCTCGCGCAGGGCATGCTCGCCGTGCCGATCTGGATTCCCCAGCTCGCCATGGTGGTCGGCACCGCGCTGTTCGCGCTCGCGCTGCTCGATGACCTGGTGGTGACGCTCGCCGGCGGCACGCCCTCGTACCGACAGCGTGAACCGACGACGGCGGTCGAGAAGGCGATGCAGGAGCTCTGACGCTTGAACATCGAGCTCACCGAGGCGGGGCTGCTGCTGCTCGCCGTGCTGTTCGGCTTCCTCGGCCTCGGCGTCTGGATCGGCTTCGCGCTGATGCTGACCGGGTTCGCCGGCATCGTCGTGCTGCCCATGCTGTTCCCCGCCTTCAACGAGTTCCCGGTCGAGAAGGTGCTGGGCACCTCGGTCTGGCAGGCGATGGCGTCCTGGACGCTCGCCGCGCTGCCGCTGTTCATCTGGATGGGCGAGATCCTGTTTCGCACCCGGCTGTCCGAGGACATGTTCCGCGGCCTCGCGCCATGGGTGCAGCGCCTGCCCGGGCGGCTGATGCATGTCAACGTGATCGGCTGCGGCATCTTCGCCGCGGTGTCGGGCAGTTCGGCCGCGACCTGCGCGACCATCGGCAAGATGAGCCTGCCCGCGCTCGAGGCGCGCGGCTACCACAAGCCGATGGCGATCGGCAGCCTCGCGGGCTCGGGCACGCTCGGGCTGCTCATTCCGCCCTCGATCATCATGATCGTCTACGGCGTGGCGGCCGAGGTGTCGATCGTGCGCCTGTTCATCGCCGGCGTGATCCCCGGGCTGATGCTGATCGGGCTGTTCTCGGGCTACATCGCGCTCTGGTCGCTGCTCAACCCGTCGCGCACGCCGCCGCGCGATCCGCGCACGACCTTGCGCCAGAAGCTCGATGCCTCCGCCTCGCTGCTGCCGATCATCCTGCTGATCCTGGCGGTGATCGGCTCGATCTATGGCGGTGTCGCGACCGCGAGCGAGGCCGCGGTGATGGGGGTGACGGGCGCGCTCGTGCTGTCGGCCTGGGGCGGAACGCTGACGCGCGAGAGCTTCGTCGCCAGCCTGATGGGCGCGGTCCGGCTCGCCTGCATGATCAACTTCATCCTCGCCGGCGCGGCGTTCCTGACCCAGGCGATGGCGTATTCGCGGATTCCCGTCGCGATGGCACAATGGGTCGGTTCGCAGGGCTTCCACCCCTACCTGGTGATCGGTGCGCTGACCGCGCTCTATGTCGTGCTCGGCTGCTTCATCGACGGGGTGTCGATGATCGTGCTGACGGTGTCGGTGGCGCTGCCGATCATCCAGGCGGCCGGGTTCGACCTGCTGTGGTTCGGCATCTTCATCGTGCTGGTGGTGGAGATGGCGCAGATCACCCCGCCGGTGGGGTTCAACCTGTTCGTGCTGCAGGGGCTGACCGGCGAGAACATCTTCCGTGTCGCTGCGGCGACCGCGCCGTTCTTCGT
>NZ_JBHYDW010000126.1:0-13355 GCF_051860475.1 Elioraea sp.
GTGCTGCCCTTCGCCTCCTCCGCCTTCGGCCTGTTCATGATGCGCCAGTACATCTCGACCCTGCCCGACGAGCTGATCGAGGCCGCGCGCATCGACGGGTGCAGCGAGCTCCGCCTGCTGCTGACGATCATCGTGCCGCTCGCGCGTCCTGCCCTCGGCACGGTCGGCATCCTGATCTTCATCTCGTCGTGGAACTCGTTCATCTGGCCGCTGGTGTTCATGCGGAGCGACGAGATGTTCACCCTGCCCGTGGGCATCGCCGGCCTCAACAGCGAGCAGATGGCCGAGTACGGCCTCATCATGGCGGCGGCGATCACCTCCTGCATCCCGATGCTGGTGGTGTTCTTCCTGATGCAGAAGCAGATCATCGCCGGCCTGACGCGCGGCGCGGTGAAGGCGTGAGGCCCTGGGCGGTCGCCTGGGCCGTCGCCTGGGCCGTCAGCGTGTCATGCCCTCGGCGCGCGGCCGCCACACCAACCCTCCGCGCGTTGCCCTCCGCACAGAGATGAAGCCTCTGCGCGGAGCGCATCAGGCGCGGCGCAGTCACTCCGCCAGGCGGAGTCGTTGGCAGCGGGCGGCAGCGGCGCAAGCCGGCCGCACGCCTCGACGCGGTTCGCGATCGCGCTACCGCGTCAGCGCGACGTCGGCACCGTCGCGAGATAGAGCGCGAGGTCTGCGAGGTCACGCTCGGTGAGGCCATACAGCGCGGCCTGCATCGAGGTGTCGGTGCCCTGGCGCGTGCCCGCCTGATAGTCGCGCATCGCGTGCAGCAGGTAGTCCTCGCGCTGGCCGGAAAGCCGCGGCACCTGGTTCTGCCCGGCATAGTCTGCGCGATGGCAGACGCCGCAGCGGTGCTCGGCCGAGAGCGCGCGGCCCCGCGCGGTCCGCTCCGGATCGCCGGCGGCCTCGGGTTGCGCCGGTGGCAGGCTGGCGTAGAAGCGCGCAAGCGCCTCGACCTCGGCGTCACGAAGGCCCTGCATGGCCGCGTTCATCGGCTCGAAGCGGCGGATGCGCTCGCGGAACAGGATCATCTGCAAGGTGAGGAAGGTCTCAGGCTGACCGGCGAGCGAGGGCACCTCCGCCATCTCCGCTACCCCGCGCGCGCCGTGGCAGGCTCCGCACAGCTCCGCCTGCTCGGGCGCGGCGGCAGCCGGGACACAGAAAAGGGCCGCGGCGAGCGCCGCGGCCCCGGAACGGACACGGCGCATCAGCCGCCGTAGCTGATGCGGTAGATCGCGCCGTTCTGCTCGTCGCTGACCAGCAGCGAGCCGTCGCGCAGCTGCAGCACGTCCACCGGCCGGCCGTGGAACTGCTGCGCCTGCTCGTCGAGCAGGCCGCTAAGGAACGGCTCGACCGCGGTCACGCGGCTCTGCGCATCGAGCTTCACCGCGACGACATCGTAGCCGATCTTGGTCTCGCGGTTCCACGAGCCGCGCCGGGCGACGAAGATCGCGCCGCGATACGCCTCGGGGAACATCGTTCCGGTGTAGAAGCGCATCCCGAGCGGGGCGGTGTGCGGCCCGAGCGAGGCCGCCGGTGCCTCGAACTCGCTGCACTGGCGCCGTTCCATCGCCGGATCGGCCCAGCTGCCCACGCACCACGGGAAGCCGTGATCCTCGCCGGAGCGGCGGATGCGGTGCAGCGTGTCGTGCGGCTCGTCGTTGCCGGCCCAGTCGCGGCCGTTGTTGGTCGCCCAGAGCTCGCGCGTGGTCGGGTGCCAGTCGAAGCCGACCGAGTTGCGGATGCCGCGCGCCTCGATCCGCCGGTCCGATCCGTCGGCGCGGAAGCTCACCAGCAGCGCGAAGCGGTCACGGTCGAAGGTGCAGATGTTGCAGGGCACGCCGATGTTCGTATAGATCCGGCCGTCCGGCCCGAAGGCGGTGAACTTCCAGCCGTGGTGCTGATCCGGCGGCAGGTTGAATGCCGCGGTGAGGTCGGTGGGCGCACCCGGGTTGGCGAGCCGTCCCTCGATCCCGCTCCAGCGCAGCACCTGGTTGATCGCCATCACGGTGAGCGCGCCGTCCTTGAACGCGATGCCGTTCGGCTGGGTCAGCCCCTCGGCGAGGATGCGGTGGCTGCGCTGCCCGCCCTGGTCGGTCACCGCGTAGACGCGCCCGATCACGCGGCTGCCGACGAACACCGTGCCCTGGTCGCCGAGCGCCATCATGCGGGCGCCTGGCAGCCCATGCGCCCAGAGCTCGACGCGGAATCCCTGCGGCACGCGCAGCCGGTTCATCGGCACGTCACCCGGCGCGGTGACCGTCATGCGCGGCGGGTGCGGCGCAAGCGTGCTCTGCGCCATGCTGTCGGGGCGGCCCTGGGCCCAGGCAGGGACCTGTTGCTGGCCGAAGGCCGGGGCGGACAGCAGGACAAACCCTGCCGCCGCAAGACGGACTGGTCGCATGGTCGTCTCCTCCGCTGGCGGCGTTGGATCGCCGCGTGTGCATCCGAACGCTCCCGCAAGTGCATGCACGCGTCAAGCGGGATGAGCGCACGCTTTGCGCGTTGTTCACCTTCTCCTGGCAGCCTCCGGAGTGCGCCACTCGCTGGCGCGTGCCGCCCGAAGGTCAAGTCTCAATGGCGCAGGGATTCCTCCGCAGCGGCATCGGCCGGCTGATGCTCGCGCTGATGCTGCTCGCAATCGCTCCGGCGATGCTGCTGCTCTGGCACATGGCCGGGCAGGCACGCGACGAGCACGTCCGCACCGCGTCCGCGTTGCAGCGCCAGGCCGCCGGCCTCGGCGCGACCCTGGCCGAGGCGTTGCTTGCCGCCGCCGACCGGATGCTCGCGCGCGTGGCCGAGGAGGACAGCGGCTGGGCCGACCATCCCGGCGCCTGCATCCGCCGGATGCGCCTTCTGGCCGAAGGACACCCGTTCATCCGGAACGCGGTGCTGGTGGCCCGGGACGGCCGCGCGATCTGCTCCGATACCGGTGCGGGCGCGGAGGCGGCGCCCGTCGGCGGGCCCGCCATTGCCGAGGCGCGGCGGACCGGCCGTCCCGTGCTCGCCCCGCCGGTGATCTCCCGCCTGGACGGCACGGTGGCGCTGCCGATCGCGCGCGGCATCGCCGCCCTGCGCGGCGTGCCGGGCGACCACCTGCCCGCCGCGATCGTCGCCACGCTCGACCTCGCCTGGCTTGCCAAGGTGATCGCGACCGGCGCGGGGGTGGACCGGCTCGCGCGCACGGTGACGATCGTCGACCCCGATGGGGCGGTGCTGGCGCATTGGCCGACGGAGGCGCCAGCGGCTGAGGCGGCGCTGATCCGCACCGTCCTCGCCGCCCCGGCGGGCGCGGCCACGCTGGCCGGACCGGGCGCGGCGGACCGGATCGTCGGGTTCGCCCATGCCCGGTCCATGGGGCTCGCGGTCGCGGTCACGGTGGACCGCGCCGCGGCGACACGGGCGGGGGCCCGGCACGACGCACTGCTGCTGTGGCTGATGGTGCTCGCCGGCGCTGCCGGCGTCGGCGCGGCGTTGGCGCTGGCGCGCGGTCTCGTGGCACAGCCGCTGCTGCGGCTTGCCGAGGCGGCCGAGGCGGCTCACGACGGTGCACCGTCGCGGGCGCTGCCGTCGCAGGCGCTGTTCGGCGAGCTCGAGACGCTCAGGCGCGCCGTCGCGCGCATGGCGGGCGAGATCGCCCGCCGTGGGACTGCGCTGGACGCCACCGCTGCCGAGCTCGAGCGGACGAACCACCTGCTCGCCGATCTCATCGAGCGCGATCCGCTGACCGGGCTCGCCAACCGGCGCGCCTTCGATGCCGCGCTGCGGGCGGCGTGGAGCCGCGGCCTGCGCGAGGCCGTACCGGTCGGCCTGCTGATCCTCGACCTCGATCACTTCAGACAGTTCAACGACCGCTACGGCCGTCTCGAAGGCGATGCGTGCCTGATGCGGATCGCCCTCCTGCTCGAATCGCTGCACCTGCGGCCCTACGACCTGGTCGCGCGCATCGGGGGGGAGGAGTTCGCCGTGCTGCTGCCCGACGGCGACACGCCCGGCGTCGTCGCGGTCGGCGAGCGGATCCGGGCCGCACTGCACGAGATGATGCTGCTGCATGAGGGCTCGCCGCACGGCATCGTCACGGCGAGCATCGGCGCGGCCTCCTCCGTGCCCTTCGGCATCGCCGATCCGAGGGTGCTGCTCGCCTCGGCCGACCGCGCGCTGTCCGCCGCCAAGGCGGGCGGGCGCGACCGCGTCGTGGCCGAGGGGCTCGCCGCCGCGGCGTGAGCCGCGTCACATGTCGCGGGAACCCGGAAGCATATGGTCGCGTTCACCGTTTGGTTACGCATCCCGTCCATGCTCCCGCATGACGGCGTGCTGCTGAGGAGGCGACGATGGCCAACCTGGTGAAGACCGCTCCGCCCGCGGGCCCGAGCCCACTGATGCTCTCCGACAAGCTCTTGCGCATGGCGCGCTCCGCCTCCGACGAGGGACGGCGCGATACCGCGCTCCTGCTGCTCGCTGCGGCGCACATGGTGCTGGACCGTCCGGCCCGCCGCCTGCGCCGGCCGGTGATCGGCCGCGCCTGACGCGCCCGCGCAGGCCGCGGCCTGAGCGCCCCCGCCGCGGGGCTTGTTCGGCCGCGCCGATCCGGCCTATCACGGCGGCGCCCGGCTGGGGCGTCGCCAAGCGGTAAGGCAGCGGACTTTGAATCCGCCATTCCCAGGTTCGAATCCTGGCGCCCCAACCAGCCACGGGGCTACCGTGCCGTTGTTCCCCCTCCCCCGCTCAGCCCTCCCTGCTCACCCCTCCGGCAGCCCAGCCGCGCGCAGCCCGCCCAGCATGCGCTTCACGTCGGCGTCTTGGCGCATCCAGAGCGTCGCCTCCACGTCCCGCAGCGTGAGCCCGGGAAGGACCCGATGCAGCGCCGCGACCGCGGCGCGCGCCTCCTCCACCCGGCCGGTCTCGGCCGCGGCGACGGCGAGCGGCTGGAGCGCATTCGAGTAGTCCGGCACGCGCGCGATCGCCCAGCGCAGCTCGACCAGGGCCGCCTCCGGATCGTTCGAGAACAAGAACGCCTTGCCAAGCCACGCGCGCACGACCGGCGGGTAGTACGGGTCGAGCTCCATCGCGAGGCGGAACTCGCGCACCGCCGCCTCCGGCTCGCCGATGTTGACGAGCACGATCCCCGCCGCGGTCCGGCTCTCGTAGGCGCAGGGGTTCAGCGCGACCGCGCGGTGCGCGGCCTGGAGCGCCTCGTCGAAGCGCCGGTCAAGCATCAGGATGTAGGCCAGGTGGGCAAGGCAGAGCGGCAGATCGGGTTCCAGCTCGACCGACCGCATCGCGTGCTGGAGCGCGAGCGTCACCGCCGGCCGGCCCTTGGGCTCGCCCCAGCGCTGGGTGAAGCCGCGCGAGACCGCCCAGGCATGCCAGGCATGGGCCGTGGCGTAGTCCGGGTCGGCGGCGAGCGCGCGGGTGATCATCTCGCGCGCGGCCAGCGTGTCGGCCCGGTTGGCGCGCCCGATCAGCTCGCGCGCGCGCAGCACGAGATCATAGGCGTCCAGGCTCGCCGGCGGGCGGCGCTTGGCCCGGCGCAACGCCTCGTAGTCGACCCGCGAGGCGAGCCCGGAGGCGATCCGGTCGGCGAGCTCCGCCTGCACCTCGAACAGGTCGTCGAGCGGGCGGTCGAACCGTTCTGCCCAGAGATTGACGCCGCTGCGCGCATCCTCGAGCTGCGCGGTGGCCCGGATCCGGCCGCCGGCGCGGCGCACGCTGCCCGAGACGAGGTAGCTCGCCGTTCCGGGCAGGGCTTCGGGTGTCCATGGTGTCTCGGGCAGGCTCCGCCCAGCCGGACCGCGCCGCACGGGGCTCACCACGTGCAGCGACTGGAACCGGGTGAGGTCGGTGACGAGATCGGCGGTCAGCCCATCGGCGAAGTAGCGTTGCTCCTCGTCGTCGCCGATGTTCTCGAACGGCAGCACGACCAGCATCGGCCGGCCCCTGGGCGGGGCGGGCAGGGCCTCCTCCGAGGCCGACGAGGTCTGTGCCGCGGGCGCCACCACGAGCGCGGCCTCGCCGCGCGCCACCGGCGGCACCATCAGATAGCCGCGGCGGGGCAGCGTGCGCAGGAGCTGCTGCGCCTCGTCGCCGATCGCGCGGCGGACCTCCTTGATGCACTGGGTGATGTTGTCGTCGGTGACGAACACGCCCGGCCAGACCGCCTCCATCAGCTCCTCGCGTGTCACGACGCGGCCGGCGTGCTCGACCATGTGACGGAGCAGGGCGAAGGATTTCGGGCGCAGCGTCAGCTCGCCGCCCTCGCGGTCGAGCACGATGCCGCGCGCGAGGTCGAGCGTGAAGGTATCGAAACGATACCGCGCGGTCTCGTTGCCCACACCCATCGAGTCGGTCGCTGCCCCGTTCCCTCCGCCGTCGGTGCGCGGCGCACGGGGAGCCTAACGCTCAACCGAACGGCCCGTCGAGACGGGGCGCTCATACCTGCCTGCCGAAGGTTTCACCCTCGGCAGGCCGGTCTGAAGGGGTTGTTTCGCGCGTGGCCGCCCCACCAGCCCCACGCGCGATACCCGGCTGCCAAAGGTCTGACCTTTGGCAGCCGGGTATCAGCCCTCGGGCAGGCCCGCCGCCCTCAGCCCCGCCAGCATCCGGACGACATCCGCCTCATGGCGCATGCACCAGCTCTCGGCGGCGTTGGCGAGGCTCAGCGTCGGGTAGCGCCGGCAGAGCGTCGCGACGGCGGCGCGCGCCTCGTCGAGATGGCCGGTCTCGGCCGCCGCCACCGCGAGCGGCGGATAGGCATAGAAGTAGTCCGGCACCAGCGCGGTCGCCCAGCGCAGCTCGGCGAGCGCGGCCCCGGGGTCACCGGCGAGCAGCAGCGCCTTGCCCAGCACCGCGCGCAGGATCGGCGGGTGGAACGGGTCGAGCGCCATCGCCAGGCGAAGCTCGCGCACGGCACCCTCCGGGTCGCCCGCATTGGTGAGCACGATCCCGTAGTCCACGCGGCTCTCGTAGGCGCCGGGATTGAGCGCGATCGCCCGGCGCCCGGCCTCGATCGCCTCGTCGTGGCGCCGGCTCAGCACCAGGATGAAGGCGAGCCGGCCGAGCGAGAGCGGCGAGTCGGGCTCGATCTCGACGGCGCGGTTGGCGTGCTCGAGCGCCAGCGCCAGCGCCGCCTCGCCCTTCGGCTCGCCCCAGCGGTGGGTGAAGCCGCGCTGCACCGCGAAGGCCTGCCAGGCATGGGCGGAGGCGTAGTCCGGATCGGCGGCGAGCGCGCGGTCGAGCATCTGCCGGCCGGCTGCCGTGTCCGCCTCGGTGGAGCGGCCGATCAGGTCGCGTCCGCGCAGGCAGAGATCGTAGGCATCAAGGTTGGCCGGCGGGCGACGCTTGGCGCGCCTCAGTCCCTCCTGGTCCACCCGCGCGGCGAGGCCGCCGGCGATCTGGGTCGCGAGCTCCTCCTGCACGGCGAACAGATCCTCGAGCGGGCGGTCGAACCGCTCGGCCCACAGATTGACCCCGCTCTGCGCGTCCTCCAGCTGCGCCGTGACGCGGATCCGCCCGCCGGCGCGGCGGACATTGCCCGAGACGAGGTAGCCAGCCGCGCCGGCGACCGGCTGCACCGCCCACGGCGTGGCGGGGAGCGCGCGGCCCAATCCCGCCGAACGGCGCACTGGGCTCACCACGTGCAGGGACTGGAACCGGGTCAGGTCGGTGACGAGATCCGCGGTCAGCCCTTCGGCAAAATAGCGCTGCTCGTCGTCGCCGCCGATGGTCTCGAACGGCAGCACGACGACCATCGGCCGGCCGGTCGGCGGCGCGGGCGGCGCCTCCCCCACGGAGGTCTCCGGCGCGGCGGTCACCGCGAGCGCGGCCTCGGCGCGCGAGACCGGGGCGGCGAACAGATAGCCGCGCCGCGGCAGGGTCCGCAGCAGGCGCTGCCGCTCGTCGCCGATCGCGCGTCGCACCTCCCGGATGCACTGCGTGATGCTGTCGTCGGTCACGGTCACGCCGGGCCAGACCGCCACCATCAGCTCCTCGCGGCTGATCAGCCGTCCGGCATGCTCGACGAGGTGGCAGAGCAGCCTGAACGACTTCGCCCGCAGCGCGATCTCCGCGCCGTCGCACCCGACCAGGACGCCCCGGTCGAGATCGAGGGTGAGTCCCTCGAAGCGGCAGATCGCGGCCCCGCGCGCCGCGCCCATGCGTCCTCCTGACGGTGTGCCGGCTCCCGTGTCGGGACCCGTCTATCCGAGTTTCGGCGCGATTTCACCCCGATTTCGGTGCGCTCTCGGGACTTCCGCGCGCCGGATGCGGTGTTCTCCCGCTCACCGGCGGGGCGCTTCGCCACCGCGGCCAAAGAGAACCAGGGAGTCCAAGATGCAGACCACCACGATGCCGGCCGGCGCGCTCGCCACCGCGACGATGCACACCCTCTCCTTCGGCGCCGCGCTCGGGCGTATGCTGCGCGCGATGCGCACGCGCCGGCAGCTCGCCGGTCTGGATGACCGGATGCTTGCCGATCTTGCGATCAGCCGTGCCGATGCCATGCGCGAGGCGCGCCGCGCCCCGTGGGACACCGCGCCTTCCGACCGGCGCCGCCGCGCCTGACCCGGCCGTCCACCCCACGCGAAGGGACCACCGCCATGACCCTGCAGATCAACCAGATGGCCCCGGACTTCGAGGCCGAGACCACCATGGGCCGGATCCGCTTCCACGAGTGGATCGGCGATGCCTGGTGCGTGCTGTTCTCGCACCCCAAGGACTTCACCCCCGTCTGCACCACCGAGCTCGGCGCGATGGCCGGGCTCGGCGCCGAATTCGACAAGCGCAACTGCAAGGTGATCGGGCTCAGCGTCGACCCGGTCACCTCCCATGAGCGCTGGTCGAAGGACATCGAGGAGGTGATGGGCTTCATGCCCAGATACCCGATGATCGGCGACTCCGACCTCGCGGTGGCGAAGCTCTACGGGATGCTGCCGGCCAATGCGGGCACGACCTCCGAGGGGCGGACGCCAGCCGACAACGCCACCGTGCGCACCGTGTTCGTGATCGGGCCCGACAAGATGATCAAGCTCGTGCTCGCCTATCCGATGAGCACCGGGCGGAACTTCGACGAGATCCTGCGCGTGCTCGACTCGCTCCAGCTCACGGCCAGGCACAAGGTCGCGACCCCGGTGAACTGGAAGCAGGGCGAGGACGTGATCATCGTCCCGGCCGTGTCGGACGAGGAGGCGCGCCAGCGATTCCCCGAGGGTTGGCGCGCGCCCAAGCCCTACATGCGGATCGTCAAGCAGCCGACGACCTGACGCCGCCGCCCCCCGCGCGCCGAACCCCGGCGCGCGGGGCCTCATACCCCTTTCGGACGAATTTCGTCCGGCTTTCGGGACCGGGCGCGACCTCGCGCGGCCCGAGATCGCCCCACGCCGGGATACGGGAGAGGCGTCGATGCAGTACCGAGACGCGATCCGGACGACCGCCGTCGCCGAGCCGACCGACGAGGCGGTCACGATCGTGGCCCTCGCTGGCCGGCTCGATGCCGCCGGCGCCGTGGAGGCCGAGCGGCGGCTGATGGTGCTCGCTGGCGCCCGCCGCGTGATCGCCGATCTCGCCGGCATCACCGCCGCCGACGCGGCCGGGGTGCGCGCGCTGCTCCGGGTCGCGAAGCGGGTCGAGGCCGAGGGCGGCCGCCTCGCGCTTGCCGGCCTCGCCGGCGCGGTCGCGGCGCTGTTCGAGGAGTCCGGCTTCGCCGCGGTGATCGCGATCCAGCCCGCGCCCGGCGATGCGTGCGCCGCGTGAGCCTGCCGGTCTGGCGCCCGAACAGCGCGCGCGCGAGCGCTCGATGCTGCTCGGCGCGGTGCTCGACTGCGCCATCGTCGTGCCGATGGCCGGCGCCGGGCTGTGGGCCAACAGCCTGACGCTGGTCGGCGAGAGCCTGCGGGCGGTGCTGCTGATCGCCCTGGAACTCTCCCTGCTGGCGCTGCTGCGGCGCATCCATCGCGAGCGGATGGCGGACTACGAGTACGGCGCGGCCAAGCTCGAGCAGTTCGGCAACCTGCTGGTCGGCACGGCGATGCTGCTGGGTGCGGCCTGGGTCCTCGGCACGGCGGCGATGCGGCTCGCCGCGCCGCCGCGCCAGCCCGCGCTCGGCATGGCAGTCGCGGCGCTGGTGGCGGCGATCAATGTCGGCATCAACGCCGTCGTGCTTCACGCGATCTGGCGCGCCGGCCGCGACGGCACCTCGATCATCCTCGTCGGGCAGATCCGCTCGCGGCTCGCCAAGCTGGTCGCGTCCGGCCTCGCCGCTGGCGCGATCACGGTGAACGCCCTCTGGGGCGAGGACACGCCCGGGCGCGTCGCCGACGCGGTCGGCTCGGGGCTGGTCGCAGTGACCATGGTCGCGCTCGGGGTCGGGATGTGGCGCGACGCGCTGCCGCACCTGCTCGACCGCCGGCTCGACGAGGCGCGCCAGGTCGCGATCAACCGCGCCCTCGCGCGGCATTTCGCCCAGTATGACGCGCTCGGCGCGGTCCGCTCCCGGCTCGTGGGGCGCGGCGCGGCGGTGGAGCTCACGCTCGGCTTCGCAGCGACGCGCACGATCGGCGAGGTCCAGCGCGTGGTCGATGCGGTGGCCGAGGACCTGCGCGCACTGATCCCGGGCGCGCTCGTGACCGTCACCCCGGTCGCGGTGCCGGGGTGCCGCCGCTAGTGCAGCTTCACCTCCGGGCTCGGCCGCTGCGAGAACCAGCTGAACAGGCTGCGCCACAGCACCGGCGTCCGGCCGTGCAGCGCCATCTGGTGCATGGTGTAGAGCGAGCGGTACATCAGCCGCGCGAAATGGCCCTCGACGAAGAAGCTGCGCCCGACCAGGAAGCCCATCAGGCTGCCGACCGTGCTGTATTTCCCGAGCGAGACCAGCGAGCCGAAGTCGCGATAGACGAACGGCTCCAGCGGCCTGCCCGCGAGCCGCCGCTCGATCTGGCGGATCATGTGCGCGGCCTGCTGGTGCGCGGCCTGGGCACGCGGCGGCACCGGCTGGGGAAAGCCCGGCCGCGGGCACTGCGCGCAATCGCCGATCGCGAACACATCCGGGTCGCGCGTCGACCGCAGCGTCTCCGTCACGACCAGCTGGTTCAGCCGGTTGGTCTCCAGCCCGCCGATCTCGCGCAGAACGTCGGGCGCCTTCACGCCGGCCGCCCACACCACGAGCTCGGACGGCAGGAACCGCCCATCCTTGAGCATCACCCCGTCCTCGCGCACCTCGCTGACGGGCGTGCCGGTCAGCACCTCCACGTCCAGCCCTTCGAGCAGGCGGCGCGTGGCCTCCGAGATGCGCTCGGGGAGCGCAGGGAGGATGCGCGGGGCCGCCTCGACCAGGCGAATGCGCAGGTCGCGCTCGGGGTCGATCCGGTCGAGCCCGAAGGCGATCACCGCGCGAACCGTGCGGTGGAGCTCGGCGGCGAGCTCGGTGCCGGTGGCGCCTGCGCCGATCACCGAGACGTGGAGCTGACCCGGCCGCACCGCCTCGGCCTGGCTGTTGGCGCGCAGGCACGCGTTGACCAGCCGCCGGTGGAAGCGCGAGGCCTGGTCGGGGGTCTCCAGCGGCACCGCATGTCTGGCCGCACCCGGCGTGCCGAAATCGTTGGTCACGCTGCCAACCGCGATGATCAGCGTGTCGTAGGGCACGGTCGAGGCCGGCGTGACCTCGCGGCCCTCGTCGTCGCGGGTCGGCCCGATCGCGACCTCGCGCCGCTCACGGTCCAGACCGACCATCTCGCCAAGCCGGTAGGTGAAGTGGTGCCAGCGGGCCTGGGCGAGATAGTTGAGCTCGTGGGCCGAGCGGTCGAGGCTGCCCGCGGCCACCGCGTGCAGCAGCGGCTTCCAGAGATGCGTCCGCGTCCGCTCGATCAGCGTGACCTGGGCGCGGCCGGACTTGCCCAGCGTGTCGCCGAGCCGCGTCACCAGTTCGAGCCCGGCCGCCCCCCCACCGACCACGACGATCCGGTGAGGGGGGGCGGAGGGTGTCCGGTCGGCCATGCGTCGTTCCCGTGCCCAGCAGTTGCGAATGTGGATCGTGGTGGCTGCGCGCCGTCGCACAAGGGTGGACCGGCTGCGGGAGGGAGAGCACCGCGCGGCCGACGGACGGCGCCCGTGCCCCATGCTGGAGCAATACAACCCTTACGGTAGGCACTACACGCAGTGATGGAGTATTAGGGACGCCGGTCCATGGTCGCGCGACCCCCTCGGACCCCAGGCAGGATCCATGCCGCAAGGAACGGCTGACCGGTCATCGACCATCAGAGGCAGGCCAGCACCGCCTGGCGTGAAGACCGCGATCGTGGTCGATGACCATCCGGAAATCTGCACGCTCGTGGCCTCACAGCTGCGCAAGCTCGGCATCGCCGCGCAAGGCATGACGTCCAAGGCCGACCTGGTGCAGGCGCTCGACTCCCCGCACCCGGATCTGCTGCTGCTCGACCTCTCGCTCGGCGAGAGCGACGCGGTCGAGATCTTCAGCGTGCTGAACGAGCGCGGCTACACCGGCCGGGTGGTGCTGATGAGCGGCCACTCGGGATCGGTGCTCGATCATGCGCGGCGGATCGGCGAGCGCGCCGGGGTGGAGATCGGCGGCACGCTGCGCAAGCCGTTCCGCCGGCGCGAGCTCGAGACCGTCGTCTCGGCGCTCGGCGGGCCGGCTGTGGTCGCGCCGCCGCATCGCTCCGAGCCGGTCGAACCCGGGCTGCTGCGCGCCGCCCTCGACAACGGCTGGGTCGAGTTCTGGTTCCAGCCGAAGATCGATCTCCGCAGCGACGCGATCGCCGGGATGGAGGCGCTGGCCCGCATCCGCCACCCCGAGCGGGGCGTGCTCGCGCCATCGGCCTTCCTGCCGCCGATCGAGGACATCGACCTGCACGACCTGACGGTCGCCGCGGCGCGCGCCGCGCTGGCCCTCTGCGCGCGCAGCGGCTCGCACCTGCCAGCCTCGATCAACGTCGCCGGCCGCACCATCCTGCGCCCCGGCCTGATCGAGGCGCTGAAGGCGCTCGGCACCGGCGTGGAGCAGCGGCTGATCATCGAGATCACCGAGACCGACCTGATCGGCGACCTCGCCGCGGCCGAGGCCTTCGCCACGCGCGCGGTGCTGCACGGGTTCAGCATCTCGATCGACGATTTCGGCACCGGCTACGCCACCTTCGAGCGGCTCCGCCACATCCCCTTCGCCGAGCTGAAGATCGAGCGCGCCATCGTGCATGGCTGCGCGGAGGACGAGGCGCTGCGCAAGATCTGCCGCGCCGCGGTCGAGCTCGGCCACGGCTTCGATGCGAAGGTCGTGGCCGAGGGGGTCGAGACCCGCGCCGACCTCGACACCGTGCGCGCGCTCGGCTTCGACCTCGCCCAGGGCTACC
>NZ_JBHYDW010000127.1:0-13201 GCF_051860475.1 Elioraea sp.
CTCGGCATAGGCCACCGCCGCCTCCCTGGTCGGGAAGCGCAGCCGCACCTGAGACGACATCGTGTCGCCCGAGCCGATCCAGCCCATCAGCGGGTCGGCCACGCGCTTCTCGTTCGCCACGTATTCCAGCACCCAGTCCTGCGTCTTCGCCCAGCCCGACTGCATCGCCGTCTTCGGTGGCCTGCTGATCCGCGCCCGCATCGTCCCTTGTGCTCCAGGATGGTCGGGGCGGCCGGAGTCGAACCGACGACCTTCTGCGCCCAAGGCAGACGCGCTACCAGGCTGCGCTACGCCCCGCCAACGGCGCGGACCCTAGTCATGCGCCCGCGCCGCGGCAAGCGCCGCGGTGGTGGTCGCGCCGTGCCCTCACCCTGTCCCTCTCCCGCGCGCGGGAGAGGGAACCGCTGCGGCCTGGCTCCGGAAACGGGCGACACGAACCCTGACGCTTTCCCGCGCGCGGGAGAGGGAACCCGCGTCGCCGCCGCATCCGCTCGCCTTCGCGCCGGCACGCTTGCCGGGCCGCCCGCGATCCGCCATTGCCGTCCCGCACCGCGAAGGACCGCCCGCCATGCGCATCGACGACCTCGCCGGCAAGGCCTGCCTCGTCACTGGATCGAGCCGCGGCATCGGCGCGGCGGTCGCGCGCGGGCTCGGCGCCTGCGGTGCGCGCGTCGCCGTGCACCACCGCACCGGCGAGGCGGAGGCGCACGCGGTCGCCGCCGACATCGCCCGCGCCGGCGGCGAGGCGGTGGTGCTGCACGGCGACGTCGCCGAGCCCGGCACGGTCGAGCGCCTGGTCGCCGAGACGGTCGCCCGGTTCGGCCGGCTCGACGTGCTGATCAACAATGCCGGCGACCTGATCGAGCGCCGGCCGCTGGCCGAGACGCAGGACGCGCTGCTCGCGCGCCAGGTGGCGGTGAACATCCATCCGGTGCTCGCCGGCTGCCGTGCGGCGGTGACGCAGTTGCGGCGCCAGGGGGGCGGCGGGGCGATCGTCACTGTGAGCTCGGTCGCGGCGCGCACCGGCGGCGGCGGAGGCTCGGCGCTGTACGCCGGGTCCAAGGCGTTCGTCGCCACCTTCACCCGGGCGATCGCCAAGGAGGTGGCGGCCGAGGGCATCCGGGTGAACGCGGTCTCGCCGGGCGTGATCGCGACGCCGTTGCAGGACCGCACCACCCCGCCCGCCATGCTCGCCGCCGCGGTGGCGCAGATCCCGATGCGCCGGGTCGGCACGGCGGAGGAGTGCGTCGGCGCGTTCCTGTTCCTCTGCTCGGCGGCGATGAGCGGCTACGTCACCGGCCAGGTGATCGAGGTGAACGGCGGGCTGCTGATGCCGTAGCGCGGCGGCGGGGCAGGGTGGCCGAGCCGCCCCCCTCACACCGCCGTGCACACGCTGGCGCGCCGACCGGCGCCGCGCTACGCACCGCCCATGCTGCGCGCCGCCGAACGCCTGATCCCGCCCACCGAGGCGGCGCCCGAGGCCGTGCCCCCGCCGGGGCTCGCCGCGTTCTACTGGCACTTCATCCGCCAGGCGAAGCGCCCCTTCGCGGCGATGTTCGCGGTGGTCGGCGTGGTCGCCGTGCTCGACACGCTGGTGCCGTTCTTCATGGGCCGGCTGGTCACGCTGCTCGCGACCCACCCGGGCGAGGCGCTGTGGGCGAACGCCTGGCCCGAGCTCGCCGCCATGGCGGCGGTGATGCTGCTCGGCCGGCCGCTTGCGCTGCTGACCCAGTCGGTGCTGACCAACCAGGTGATCGCGGCGAACGTGACGAATCGCATCCGCTGGCAGAGCCATTGGCACGTGTCACGCCAGGGCTGGAGCTTCTTCCAGAACGACTTCGCCGGACGGATCGCCACGCGGGTGATGCAGACCGGCCCGGCCCTGCGCGAGTCGGTCGTCGCCTCGGCCCAGGCGGTCTGGTACCTCGTGGTGTACGGCGTGGGCTCGGTGGCGATGATGGCGTCGTTCGAGCCGGTGCTGACCCTGCCCATGCTGGTCTGGCTGGTGTTCTACGTCGCGCTGCTGCGCTGGTTCGTCCCCCGGCTGCGCGACCGCTCCAAGGCCACCAGCGAGGCGCGCTCGCTGGTGACGGGCCGGATCGTCGACACCTACACCAACATCCTGACCGTGAAGCTGTTCGCGCGCGCGGCCGACCAGGACGCGTTCGTGCGGTCGGGCATCGATGCGCACACCGCGACGTTCCACCGCCAGCTCCGGATGATCACGCTGTTCGGACTCTGTCTCTGGACGGCCTCGGCGCTGATGGTGACCGCCACGGCCGCGCTCGCGGTGGTGCTGGCCGCGCGCGGGCTGATCGAGGTCGGCATGGTCGCGGCCGTGCTGCCGCTCACCTGGCAGATGCTGCGCAACGCCGGCTGGGTGGCCGACAGCGTGACCACGATCTTCGAGAACGTGGGCATCGTGCAGGAGGGGATGGAGACGATCGCCAAGCCCTTGCGCAATCCCGACCGGGCGGACGCGGTGCCGCTCGCCGTCACCGAGGGGCGGATCGCGTTCGAGCGCGTCACCTTCGGCTACGGCACGATCCGCGGCGTGATCCGCGACCTCGACCTCGCGATCGCGCCGGGCGAGCGGGTCGGGCTGGTTGGGCATTCGGGGGCCGGCAAGTCGACGCTGATCAACCTGCTGCTGCGCTTCTTCGAGCCCGAATCGGGGCGCATCGTGATCGACGGCCAGGATATCGCGCGTGTGACGCAGGAGAGCCTGCGCCAGCAGATCGCGGTGGTCACACAGGACACCTCGCTGCTGCACCGCTCGATCCGCGACAATATCCGCTACGGCAGGCCAGAGGCGTCGGAGGCAGCCGTGATCGATGCGGCCAAGCGCGCCGAGGCGCACGAGTTCATCCTCGGCCTCGAGGACTGGGACGGCAGGCGCGGCTACGACAGCGAGGTCGGCGAGCGCGGCGTGAAGCTCTCCGGCGGGCAGCGCCAGCGCATCGCGATCGCGCGGGTGATCCTGAAGGACGCGCCGATCCTGATCCTCGACGAGGCGACGAGTGCGCTCGACAGCGAGGCCGAGGCCGCCATCCAGGCAAGCCTGGACCGGCTGATGGCGGGCCGGACCGTGATCGCGATCGCGCACCGGCTCTCGACGATCGCGAAGATGGATCGGTTGGTGGTGATGGAGGCGGGGCAGGTCGTCGAGCTGGGCAGCCACGCCGCGCTGCTGGAGCGCGGCGGGGTGTATGCCCGGATGTGGGCGCGCCAGTCGGGCGGGTTCATCGACGAGCCGGAAGGCGCGGGGCGCATCGGGTATCCGGCGGCGTAGAGTGGACCCTGGCCGATGCGGTCGCCCCTCGGGCGTCAGCTGTCCTCTTGACGATCCAGCCCTGCAATGATGCGGGCACGGATGGGAGGGGAGGATGGGAGAGGTCCAGACGGCGAAGCCGGGGCGGAATGACCGGCGCGACCCGGCGACAGAGGTGGCGCGGCGGCGCTTTCGGACGCACGGGCTCGATGGACTGAAGGATCTGCCGCCGCTCCATCGCGGCCACCCGCAGACCACGCCTGCCGAGGTGGTGGAGCGGATCGTCGCGCTGGCGCTGGAGGGCCGACGGGTCGCGCCGCGCACCCGATCAGCCGCATCGGCGAACTCGCACCCTGGAACCTCCGGCCCGGCGACCGAAGGTCGGCCGAAGGCCACACCGCCTGAGCCGCGTCAAGCCGCCCCGGCCGGAGCCGTCAGTGGGCGCTTGCACAAGGAGGCGGCAGACGCGGTTGCCATGGGATGCCGGAGGTTGCCGGTGGCCGCATCGTTCTCCCGGGAGGTCCGATCGATGTGGATCGGAACAGCCTTGCGCCGCGTCGGGCTTTGGCGCCTGGCGATGGCGGCGGTCATTGCAGCGATCGGCTTGCATCAGTTGGCGAGCCTCCCCCAAGGGCCCATGGAGCGTGCCGTTGCCCGCACCGACGCACTCACGCTGATTGGCATCGCTGGCGCTGCGGCCATCGCCGCTCTTGTGCTCGCGGGGCTTGGCGGGATCGTCCTCGGCGTGAATCGGCTTGCGGATCGGTTGCCGCCCGTCGGCCCGACCCCGCAGCGAGCGTCTGAGCCTCAGCCGATCGGCCGCGGCAGCCGTGCGGCGCGCGCGATCACGTCCAGCGTGCGCTCCCAGAGCGCGTAACCGTGCAGCGCCGCCAGCGGCGCCCAGACAGCCCCCGCGCAGTCATCGGCCGGCACCGGATCGCCCGGCCCCGCCTCCGCGGCGAAATCGATCAGCGTGTAGTGGAAGCGGATGCGCCCGCTGTCGTCGCGCTGGATGGAGTCGATCACGTCGAGCAGCACCAGGCCGCCGGCCGCGGCAAGCCCCGTTTCCTCGGCGAGTTCGCGCCGCGCGGTCTCCTGCACGGTCTCGCCGAGTTCCTGCGCGCCGCCGGGCAGCGACCACTCGCCCAGCCGCGGCGGTTTGCCACGACGGATCAGCAGCACCGTGTCGCCGCGCAGCAACACCACGCCCACCCCGACCCGCGGCAGGGTGGGGTAGTCGCGGGGGATCAGGAGGGGCTCTCCGGCGCGGCGCGGAGATCCTCGAGCCGGTAGGTCAGCACATCGGCCTTCCAGTCGGCGATCTGGAACGCCCAGGGCGCGAGCCGCTGCGCCAGCCGCTCGGCTTCCTCGCGCGCCGCCTCGGGCGTGCGGAGCTGCTCGGGCGGGTTCTCCGGCGGCGGCGCGGCGGGCTCGGCCCAGGAGGCGGAGACGATCGCCCAGCGCTTGTCGTCCGCCTTCACCACGCGGATCGTGAGCGAAAGCCCGTCGAAGGTGACGAGGCTCGCCTCGCCCGTCTCCTCGGCGCTCGCGAGCTCCGCCGCGGGGCGCACGTCGTTGAAGCTGAACCATTCGAGCGCGCGCGGCAGGTCGTCCACCTTGTGCTGCTCGGGCTTGAAGTCGTCGGGCGGCTCGGCGACCGCGGCATGCTCGGCGGCAGGATCGGCGCGCACCACCGTCACCGGCTCGGCGCCCGCGCGCCGCGCCGTCACGCGCGCGACCCGCTGACGCTTGATGTCCAGCACCTCGCGCTCGACCCACAGCATCGGGTCGGTGTCCAGCCGCAGCGCCCCCTCGGCGAGGTAGGTGCGGCTCTCGCCCGGCCGGCGGACATAGATCGCCGCGGGCTGGTGGCCGGGGGTGGGTATGCGCCGCCGCCCGACGATCAGCTCGGCGATCGTCGCCCCCTGGGCATCCGTCACGGTCAGCAACTGGCTGGTGCCGCCTGCGACGGTCACGTCCTCCAGCCCGAGCCGCGAGAAGAGGTCCGGGTTCCCGGTGCGCTCCTCGATCAGCCGCAGCTCTGCGAGGCCGGTGAACACCTCGCGCACGCGCTCGGCCCGCGCCGGGTAGTGGCTGCGCTCGGCGATGCCCCAGGCGCCGTCGCGACGCTCCAGCGTCACCGTGCCGTCGTGGCGGCGCACCTCGATCCGCTCGGCCGCGGCGAGGCGCGGGGTGATGTCAGGGAACACCGGGGCGTCGATGATCGCGGCCTCGGTGCGCGGCGGTTCGCGCTGCCACGCCACGACGCCGATCGCGGCCGCGCCGATCAGGGTCGCGGCACCGAACAGCACGAGCCTGCCTCGCCTCATCCTCTCCTCCCGTTCCGCGACGCGATCCGCGAGCCGGCGCACATCATGCTGTGGCCTCGTGCGGCTCGTGAGCGCGGCGGGCGCGGCGGCGGATGCGCCAGAACCCGAGCGCGATCGCGATCAGGGCCACCACCACCGGCACCGCGACGATGTTGGCGAGGCGGAGCGTGGTCTGGAGCCCCTCGATCTCGCGGCGGAGGTCGCGCTGCACCGCGCGCAGCTCGCGCCTTGTGTCGAGGATGTCGGCGCGCGCGGCGTCGATCGCGGCGCGCTGCTCGGGCGTCAGTACCGGATCGGCGCGGCCCGCCTCGCCGGTGCCGCGGCGGAGCTCGCGCAGCTTCGCCTCGGTCTCCTCCAGGCGCTTCTGCAAGGCCTGCTCGCGCGCGCGGAAGTCGGCCTCGGCCTGGCGGCGCATGGCGTCGACCAGCTCGAACGGACGGCGGCTCTCGCCGCGCGAGCGCAGCCCGATCAGCGCGTCCGAGCCCGAGAGCGTATCCAGCAGGTTCACCACCAGCGCGCCGTTGTCGGCGAACGGGGTCGCGACCTGCTGGCCGAAGAAGTCCTGCACACGCACCCAGAACCGGTCCTCGAGCAGGTCGCTGTCGGCGATCACGACGAGATTGGCCGGCCCTTCGGAGCGCGCGCGATGCGGTTGCGTCCGTTCGGGCGCCTGCGCCCCCTCCTCGGCCGGCGGCGGACCGTCGGGGAAGGCGGAGGGAAGTTCGCCGCGCACCCGTGCGGCCAGGACCAGCTTCTCGTTGCCGGGGCGGAACTCGGCGAGGATCTGTGTCGGGTTCGGCTCCAGCCGCACCTTCTCGGCCGGGACCGGCGCCGCCTCGGGCGAGGTGGTCACCAGCGGCTCGAAGGTGATCCCCGCGCCGTCGCGCTTCGCGAGGAACCCGGCCGAGGCGACGCTGATCTGGTTCAGCTGCCCCGTCGCCGGATCGTCGCGGTTGATCTGCCCGGGGCCCGAGGTGGTGAACCAGGCGACATAGTCCACCGCCTGCACCCGCTCGCGCTCGCCGGCACGCACGCGCATGGCCCCGCGCAGATCGCCCGCCACCTGGTCCTTGTCGTACCGGACACCCCAGGTTTCCAGCAGCCGCGGCAGGTCCGAGGCGGTCTCGCGGGTCGGCATCCCGCCCGGGCCCGGCCGCGCGGCCTGCGCCTCGGAATGCGGGTCGAGCACCAGCATCAGCTTGCCGCCGCGCATCACGAACTGGTCGATCGCGTACTGCGTCTGATCGCCGAGACCCTGCGGGTGCGCTACCATCAGCACATCGATGTCGGCCGGAATCTCGGCGACGTCGAGGGCGACGTCCTGCACCGAGAGGAACTGGCGCATCTGCGTCATCACCACCCAGGGCGGGGTGGGCCGGCCCATCGGCCCGCGCATCTCGCCGTTCATCGGCAGGCCGGTCATGACGCCGACCTTCGGTCGGCGCGGGTTGGAGAGCTCGAACACCAGCCGCGTCAGGTCATATTCCAGGAAGCGCTCGCGCTCGGGCTGGAAGAACGGGATGGTCCGCTCCTCGTCGAGCAGGTTGGTGGCGGCGAGGCCGAAGAACACCTGTTCGCCCGACTGATCGACCGGCACGCCCTGGAGCCCGTAGGCGAGCGCCCGGTCCTCGACCTCGCTGAACGGCTCGGGCTCGTAGAACTCGAGCCGGATCTGCCCGCCGGCCAGCGCGGCGTATTCGTGCAGCAGCTCGCGCACGCGCGTCGCGTAGGCGGCATAGACCGGGATGTCGCGTCCGAGCCGCGAGGAGTAGTAGAGCCGCACCGTGATGGGCTCGGGGATCGCGCGCAGCACGGACTTCGTGCCGTCCGAGAGCGTGTAGAGCCGCTGCTCGGTCAGATCGATCCGGTAGCGCGCGAGGAAGGTCTCGGCGAGGACGTTGACGCCGATCACCAGGATCAGCGCCGCGAGCAGTCCGGCCGCGGAGAGGAGACGCCGCCGCGGCGCGGCGCGTGGCGCGCGCGTCTCGGCCATGGGCTCGGTCGCGGCGACCTTGGGCGTGCCTTCCATCGCTCAGCCCGCCTTCCTCAGATCGACGATCACGGCATTGGCGTAGAGCCAGAAGCCGATGAAGGTGGCGAAGAACACGAGGTCGCGCACGGCGATCACCCCGCGCGTCACGCTCTCGTAGCGGCCGATCAGGCTGATCCGGCGCGCCGCCTCCAGCAGATCGGCCGGGATCGCCTCGGCGAGGAAGCCCGCCACCACCGGGCTGCCGAACACCGTGAACATGAAGCACACGGCGGTCGCGAGCACGAAGGCGATCACCTGGTTCTTGGTGGTCGCCGAGAGCGCAGCCCCGATCGAGAGATAGCAGCCCGCGATCAGCAGCGCGCCGGCGTAGCCCGCCAGGATGACGCCGTTGTCCGGCGTGCCGAGCACGTTGACCGTGATCACCATCGGGAAGGTGAGCGCGAGCGCGATCGCGGCGAACGCCCAGGCGGCCAGGAACTTGCCGAGCACCGCCTGCCACATCGCCACCGGCAGGGTCAGCAGGAGCTCGATCGTGCCGGCGCGCCGCTCCTCGGCCCAGAGCCGCATCGTGATCGCGGGGATCAGCAGCAGATAGAGCCAGGGCAGGAAGGTGAAGAACGGCGCGAGATCCGCCTGGCCGCGGTCGAAGAAATTGCCGACCGCGAAGGTGAGCGCGCCGAGCATCACCAGGAAGATGACGATGAACACGTAGGCGACCGGGGTCGCGAAGTAGGCCGCCAGCTCGCGCCGCGCGACGATGAAGGTCGTGCGCATCTCAGGCGGCCTCGCGCAGGGTGAGGTCGCGGAACACCTCGTCGAGCCGGCCGCGCTCGATGAAGATCTCGCGCGGGGCGATCCCGACCGAGGCCAGCGCCGTGCGCACGGGTCCTTCCACGGGCGTGCCGTCGCGCGCCAGCGCCGAAAGGGAGATCAGGCCGTCGGCGCCGCGGGCGCCGACCTCGACGGTGCCGAGCATCTCGAGCTTGCGCAGCGCGACGGCGGCGACCTCGCCCTGCTCGGCGCCGACCACGACCGTCACCCCGTTGTGCCAGCGGCTGCGCTTGGCGAGCTCGGCCGGGGTTGCGTCGGCGACCACGCGGCCGCGCGCGATCACCACCGCGCGGGTGCAGATCGCCTCGACCTCCTCGAGGATGTGGGTGGAGATGATGATCGCCTTCTCCGGCGCCATGGCCGTGATCAGCCGGCGCACCTCGTGCTTCTGGTTGGGGTCGAGCCCGTCGGTCGGCTCGTCGAGGATCAGCACCTCGGGGTCGTGCAGCAGCGCCTGGGCGAGGCCGACGCGGCGCTTGAACCCCTTCGAGAGCGCCTCGATCGGATAGAACAGGACGTCGTGCAGCGAGGTGAGTCCGATCGCGCGCTCGACCCGTGAACGCCGCTCGGACCCGCGGAAGCCGCGCACCGCGGCGACCCAGTCGAGGAAGGCCGTGACCGTCATGTCCGGGTAGGTCGGCGCGCCTTCGGGCAGGTAGCCGAGGCGGCGCTTCACCGCGATCGGATCATCCAGCACGTCGTGGCCGCAGAGCCGCGCGGTGCCGCGCGTCGGCGTCAGGTACCCAGCGATCATCTTCATCGTGGTGGACTTGCCCGCCCCGTTCGGCCCGAGGAACCCGAGCACCTCGCCGCGGGCGACCGCCAGCGACACGTCGTCCACCGCCACCACGGGGCCGAAGCGCTTTTCCAGCCCCTCGGCCTCGATCATCACCGTCATCAGGCCTCCCTCGGACGTCCCGGCGGACGCGGATTTAGAGCCCGCCGCCCGCCCATCAAGGCCCCGGGGTGGACCACGCACGGGCCGGGGGGTCAACCCTGGACGGCTCACCCCGCGCGCAGCGTGCCGATCACGGCCTCGCGCTCGAACAGGTGGAGCAGCAGCCGCACCGCCGCACCGCGCGGCGAGGCGAGGTCCGGGTCGCGCTCGAGCAGCAGGGCCGCGTCGTCGCGCGCGACCGCGATCAGGTCCTTGTGCGCGGGCATCTCGGCGAGGCGGAACTGCGGCGGACCGGACTGGCGCGTGCCCAGCGCCTCGCCGCCGCCGCGGAGGTCGAGATCGGCCTCGGCGATCACGAACCCGTCGTCGGTGGCGAGCAGCGTCTCGATCCGCTTGCGCGCGGTCTCGGTGAGCTTCTCGTCATAGAGCAGCAGCGCGTAGGACGCCTCCGTCCCGCGCCCGACCCTTCCGCGCAGCTGGTGCAGCTGGGCCAAACCGAAGCGCTCGGCGTGCTCGATCACGATCACGCTCGCCTCGGGCACGTCCACGCCGACCTCGATCACGGTGGTGGCGACCAGGATCGCCGTCCGCCCCGAAGCGAAATCGGCCATGGCGGAGTCCTTGGCCGGCCCCTTGAGCCGGCCGTGCACCAGCCCGACCCGGCCGGGGAAGTGGCGGGCCAGGTCGGCGAAGCGCGCCTCGGCGGCGGCGAGGTCGGTCTCTTCGCTTTCCGAGACCAGCGGACAGACCCAGTAGGCGCGCGCGCCGGCGGCGATGCGCCGCCCGACCGCCTCCACCACCTCGGCGATCTTGGCGGCGGGCTTGGCAAGCGTGGCGACCGGCCGGCGGCCGGGCGGCCGGCCCGTGAGGCGCGAGACATCCATGTCGCCCCAGGCGGTGAGCAGCAGGGTGCGCGGGATCGGCGTGGCGGTCATCACCAGCACATCCACGTCGCCGCCCTTGGCGCCGAGCAGCAGGCGCTGGTGCACGCCGAAGCGGTGCTGCTCGTCGATCACCGCGAGTGCGAGGTCGTGGAAGGCGACCGCCTCCTGGAACAGCGCATGGGTGCCGATCGCGATCGCGACCGACCCGTCCGCGAGTGCCGCCAGAGCGGCCTCGCGCGCGCGACCCTTCTCGCGCCCCGTCAGCAGCACCGTGCGCACGCCCGCCGCCTCGCACAGCCGGGCGACGGTGGCGTGGTGCTGGCGCGCGAGGATCTCGGTCGGCGCCATCAGCGCGGCCTGCGCCCCGGCCTCGACCGCGCGCAGCATCGCGAGCAGCGCGACGATGGTCTTGCCCGCGCCGACATCGCCTTGCAGCAGGCGCAGCATCCGCACGGGTGCTGCGAGGTCGGCGTCGATCTCGGCGAGCGCGCTTGCTTGCGCGGGCGTGAGGTCATGGCCGAAGGCGGCGAGAGCGGCCGCGCGCAGGTGTCCGTCGCCCGTCAGCGCCCGGCCGCGCACGGTGCGGAAGCGCCGCCGCGACAGCGCGAGTGCGACCTGCTGGGCGAGCAGTTCGTCATAGGCGAGACGGGTGCGTGCCGGGTGCTCCGGGGCGAGCGCGGCCTCGGACTCCGGATGGTGTACCGCGCGGACCGCTTCGCCCCAGGCGGCCCAGCCCTCGCGTCGCACCAGCGCCGGATCGGCCCATTCGGGCAGGTCGGGCAGCGTCGCCAGCGCCGCGGCGACCGCGCGGCGCATCTCCCAGGGCCTGAGCCCGGCGGTCAGGCGCCAGACCGGCTCGATCGCGGGCAGTTCATCGGCGCGCTCAGGAGGCAGAATGAAATCCGGATGCGGCATCGTGAGCCGGCCGCGATCGAGCTTCAGCTCGCCCGAGATCAGCCGCCGCGCCCCAACGGGAAGCTGCTCGGCGCGCACGCCGCCGCGGCCAAACAGCAGGATGTCGAGCTCACCCGTGCCGTCCTCGACCGTGATCACCCAGGGGGCCGCGTCGCTCCACGGCTCGCGCCGGCGCCGCACCGTCACCTCCAGGGTCGCCACCTGGCCGGGGATCGCCGCGTCGAGTCGCGGTCGCGCGGTGCGGTCGATCACCCCCTCCGGCAGGTGCCAGAGCAGGTCGATCGCGCGCGTCCCGCCGACTGCGCGCGACAGCAGGGCCTCACGCCGCAGCCCGATTCCGGGCAGCGAAGCGAGGGCGGCGAACAGCGGATGGAGGATCTCGGGGCGGCTCACGGGCTGACAGGGGCGGAGGCCGCGCGTATATGACAGGCCAAGGGGGGCTGCCGGAAGGGCAGCCCCCTATCGCCGTTCGGAAGACGATTGTTGCCCATGGACGCGAGACGCCGCCGCATCCTGTTCCGCGCCGGCCACCGCGGCACGCATGAGACCGATCTCCTGGTCGGCGGCTTCGTCGCCGAGACGCTCGGGGCGATCGACGAGGCCGGCCTCGACGCGCTGGAGGCGGTGCTGGACCTGCCCGACCCGGACCTGTTCGACTGGCTCACCGGCCGCCGCACCGTGCCCGTGGAGGCCGAGACCCCGATGCTGCGCGCGATGGTGGACTGGGCGCAGGCGCGCCGAGGGGTGCTGCGTGGCTGAGCGGATCACGCTGGCGGGCGCGCCCGAGGGCTACGACGCCTGGCTGGTCGCGAGGGCGCGCGCCGAGCACGCCGGGCCGATCCTGCATGTCTGCCGCGACGACGCGCGCATGGCGCGGATGGCCGAGGCGCTCGCGTTCTTCGCCCCCGCGGTCGAGGTGCTTCAGTTCCCGGCCTGGGACTGCCTGCCCTATGACCGGGTCGGGCCGAACCCGGAGCTGACCGCGCGGCGCATCGACACGCTGACGCGCCTGCTGGTGCCTGCTGCCGGTCCGCGCATCGTGCTCACGACGGTCAACGCCCTGGTGCAGCGCGTGACCGTGCCCGAGGCCTTCGCCGAGGCCGTGCTGCCGCTCGCGCGCGGCACCCGCATCGGCCTCGATCGCATCGTCGCGTTCCTCGAGGCGAACGGCTACGGCCGCGCCAACACCGTGATCGAGCCGGGCGAATACGCCGTGCGCGGCGGGCTGATCGATCTCTTCCCCGCCGGGCGCGAGGACCCGGTGCGGATCGACCTGTTCGGCGACGAGGTCGAGACGATCCGCAGCTTCGATCCGTTCAGCCAGCGCTCGACCGAGACACTGCATCATGTCGAGCTCAAGCCCGTCTCCGAGGTGTTCCTCGACGAGGCCTCCGTCACCCGCTTCCGCACCGCCTATCGCGAGATGTTCGGCTCGGCCGCGAACGACCCGATGTACGAGGCGGTCTCGGCGCGGCGGCGCTTCCAGGGCATGGAGCACTGGCTGCCGATCTTCCACGACCGGCTGGCCACCGTGCTCGACTACCTCCCCGGCGCGCGCGTCAGCCTCGACCACGAGGCCGAGCCCGCGCTCGAGGCGCGGCTCGAAATGATCGCGGACCATTACGCCGCGCGCCTGAACCCGGAGCTGCGCCGACTCTCCGAGGGCGAGCTGCCGTACAATCCGCTGCCGCCTGACCGGCTCTATCTCGACCGTGCCGGCTGGGACGCGATGCTCGCACGCGGCACCACGGTGCAGTTCGCCCCCTTCGCCCGGCCCGAGGATGCGGACGCCTCGGTCGTGGATGCGGGCGGGCGACCGGGGCGCGTCTTTGCCGATATCCGCGCGCAGGGCGGCAATGTGTTCGACGCGCTCGCCGAGCACGCCAGGGCGCTCGCTGGGCAGCACCGGCGCGTGGTCGTCGCCGCCTGGACCGCGGGCTCGCGCGAGCGGCTGAAGCACCTGCTCGCCGAGCACGGCGTGGCGGCCGCCGAGCCGGTCGATGCCTGGCCGGAGACGGACGCCCTGCCGCGCACGGCGATCGCGCTCGCCGGGGGGGGGGGGGAGCGCGGCGTCGCCGC
>NZ_JBHYDW010000128.1:0-12902 GCF_051860475.1 Elioraea sp.
CGTGCGCGTGTGCTGGGCCGCTACCAGCTTGAGGCAGCGATCCAGTCCGCCCACGTCGCGCGTCGCTTCGGCGCCGCCGACTGGGCCGCGATCGCGCATCTCTACGAGGGGCTGATCGCGCTTGCGCCGAGCCTCGGTGCGTTGATCGGGCGTGCGGCCGCGCTGGCCGAAACCGCTGGCCCGGCGGCCGCACTGGCGGCGCTCGAGACGATCCCGCGCGAGGTGGCGGAGCCGTACCAGCCGTACTGGGCGCTGCGTGCCGATCTGCTGGCGCGGCACGGCCGCGGCGCCGAGGCGGCGGTCGCCTTCGCGCGCGCGATCGCGCTCGCCGCCGATCCGGCCGTGCGTGCGTTCCTTGTCGAGCGCGCGGGCGCTACGGCGGCGGGATCGCCCCCACCTGCTCGACGATCCGCCGGTAGTGCTGCGGCCGCCGGTGGGCCGCGAAGTTGAACATCTTGGTCTTGCCCTGAAGGCACGCGTCGAGATCGCAGTCCGCCACCAGCACCTCGTCGGCGAGCGTCTTGGCCTGCGCGACGATCAGCCCGTTCGGATCAACGATGCACGACCCGCCGATCAGCCCGGCGCCGTCCTCCACCCCGGCCTTGGCCACCGCCACTGCCCAGCAGGCGTTCATGTAGGCGTTCGCCTGCGCGGCCAGGGTGGAGTGGAAGGTGCGCAGTTCCGCGCTTTCGCCCTCGCCGCCGTTCGGGTCGTAGGCAGCCGAGTTGTAGCCGACCAGCACCATCTCCGCGCCTTGCAGCGCGAGGCAGCGCCAGCCCTCGGGCCAGCGGCGGTCGTTGCAGATCAGCATGCCGATGATCCCGCCGAAGGCGTGGAACGCCGGGAAGCCGAGATCGCCATAGGCGAAGTAGCGCTTTTCGAGCTGCTGGTATCTCTGGTCCGGCTTCACCTGCTCCGAACCCGGCAGGTGCACCTTGCGGTACTTGCCGAGAATCGTGCCGTCCGTGCCGACCAGGATCGCGGTGTTGTAGCCGCGACGGCGCACGGTTCCGTCCTCGAACGCCGCGGGGGCAAGTTCGGCGTAACCGACATGGAAGCCGATGCCGAGCGCCGTCGCCCGGTCGAACAGCGGCTGCACGTTCGGGTTCGGCATCGCCGGCTCGAAGTAGGAGAGCAGTTCCGCCTCGTCCTCGAGCGGCCAGCGCGGGAAGAAGGTGGTGAAGGGCAGTTCGGGGAACACGGCGAGCGCCGCGCCTTCCTCCGCTGCCTGCTCCAGGAGCGCGATCATGCGCCCCAGCGTGTGGGCACGGCTGTCGGCCCGTTGGGTCGGGCCCATCTGGCAGGCGGCGACACGAACGATCCGCGGCATCACCGTCACCCCGCCTGCGGCGTCAGCCCGGCTGCGGTGATGCCGGCGACCGCGGCGGCCTCGTCCTTGTCCGAGGTGTCGCCGCTGATGCCGACCGCGCCGATCGCGCGCCCCTCCTGCATCACCAGCACGCCGCCGGCGACCGGCACGAACGCACCGCCCGTCGCGGCCGCCGCGGCATTCAGGAACGCCAGCCGCTCGGCGTTGCGCGCGCCGATCTCGCGCGAGGGCAGGCCGAGGCCAAGGGCCGCCATCGCCTTGCCCATCGCGATCGCGAAGCGGGCGAGCCCGGCGCCGTCTTCGCGCTTGTAGGCGACGAGCTGCCCGCCGGCATCGACAACGGCGACCACCAGCGGCGCGCAGCCGGCTTCCCGCCCTGCGGCGAGCGCCGCGTCGACTATTGTCGATGCGGCCTCCAGCGCCATCGCGGAGTGAACCGGATAGACCATCGGATGCGCCATGCCGTGTCCTCCCTCAGGCCGTCTGCCGCTTCACGAACGATCCGTCGCCCGGCTTGTTCAGCACGGACGTGCCGTCCCAGATCTGCCGCCCGCGGAGATAGCTCGCGGCAACGCGTGCGCGCATCGCCCGACCGTGATACGGGCTCCAGCGACACTCCGGCCGATCGACGATCGACGCTTCGTCGAACGTGAAGTCGCCGCGCTCCATCACGCAGAGATCGGCGTCGGACCCCACGGCGATCCGCCCCTTCTTCGGCAGGAGGCCGTGGTACCGCGCGGTCTCCTCGGCGCAGTACTTCGCCATCAGCGTCAGCGGCAGGCCGCGCTCGGCGAGCAGCGAGAGCATCAAGGGCGCGAAGGATTGCAGTCCCGTGAGCCCGGCGCCGTTCTTGAAGATGTCCTCGTCGAGCTTGCGCTCGATCGGCCAGGGGGCGTGGTCGGTCGAGACATAGGCGATCTTGCCGCTCACCAGCCGGTCCCACATCCGCTCGACCTCCTCGGCGGTGCGGAAGGGCGGGTTGCACTTGCCCTTGCCCTTCAGCCGGACGATGTCGTCCTCGGTCATGCAGAGATACTGGATGCAGGCCTCGCCCGACGCCCGCATGCCGAAGCCGCGATAGGTCTCGGCGAGGTCGAAGCCGCGCGCCAGCGAGGAATGGGCGATGTGGACATGCGCGCCGGTGGCGAGCCCGATCTCGAAGATCGTCACGTTCGCCAGGTTCTCGCAGAGCGGCGGGCGCGTGCGGCAGTGCATGATCGGATCGGTGCGGCCGGACTCCTGTGCCGCCTTCGTCATCGCGACCACGATCTCCTGGTCCTCGTTGTGCAGCGCAACCATGAGCCCGGTCTCGGCGATCAGGCTGAACGCGCGCTCCATCTCGACATGGTCAATGCGCGGGAACCGCGTCGCGTCATACTCGTAGGTGGAGAGCTTGAAGGACGAGGCGCCAGCAGCAGCGAGGTCCTTGATGTGGTGCGTGCCGCCGGTCTTCTGGATCGTGGCGTAGAGGGCAACGTCCACATGCGCGGTGCGGTTCACCCAGCCAATCTTTTCGTTGAACAGCTCCGCGTTGGTGACGGGCTTGGGGATGTCGTAGGGCATGTCGACGACGGTCGTGACGCCGCCGGCAGCCGCCGTTCGGGTCGCGGTCTCGATCCCGGGCCAGCCGAAGGCCGAGGCGGTGTGCATGTGCCCGTCCACCAGGCCTGGGAACACCAGCATGCCGCGGTGATCGGAGAGTTCGACCGCGGGCGGCGGCGGGCCCTCGCCGATCGCGGCGATGCGCCCGTCGCGTACGGCGACGAAGCCGTCGCGGAGGATCGTCTCGCTGGTGACGAGGTCGCCCAGCACCACGCGGTCGAAGGGCGGCGGCAGTTCGCTCATTGTGCTTGGTGTCTCCGGCGTCGTTCGGTGCACGTCTTGCGCCCGTCTCGGGGGCAGGTCTAGGTATCCGCCCGCCAGTCAAGACCGCGCGGCCGCTGCGATCAACCCGTCCCGGCCCGCGCCGCGCCCGAACCATCCGAACGAACGGGGATCCCGCATGAAGCTCCACTCCGTCCGCGTCCATCCCTCCAAGGCGCTGCTGCCACGCGAAGAGCAGCTCGCCTGGAAGATCGCCGGCGTGGCGGTCGACAAGGTCGCCGTCCAGCGGGACGTGGCGGAGATGATCATCAACCGGATCATCGACAACGCCGCGGTCGCGATCGCCGCGGTCAACCGCCGCCCGGTCGCCTCGGCGCGGATGATGGCGCTCGCGCATCCGCGCAAGGGGGGTGCTGCCGTGTTCGGCCTGCCGGCCGCGCGCACGGTCAGCCCCGAATGGGCTGCCTGGGCGAACGGCACCGCGGTGCGCGAGCTCGACTTCCACGACACCTTCCTCGCCGCCGACTACTCGCACCCGGGCGACAACATCCCGCCGGTGCTGGCGGTGGCGCAGACGGTCGGCCGCTCGGGCAAGGACGTGATCCGCGGTCTCGCCACCGCCTACGAGATCCACATCGACCTGGTGAAGGCGATCTGCCTGCACCGCCACAAGATCGACCACATCGCCCATCTCTGTCCGGCCGCCGCCGCCGGCATCGGCACACTGCTCGGGCTGAAGCAGGACGTGGTGTTCCAGGCCGTGCAGCAGGCGGTGCATGTCAGCTTCGGCACGCGCCAGAGCCGCAAGGGCGAGATCAGCTCGTGGAAGGCGTTCGCACCGGCCCATGCCGGCAAGCTCGCGGTCGAGGCGGTGGACCGGGCGATGCGCGGCGAGGGGGCGCCCAACCCGATCTATGAGGGCGAGGACAGCGTGATCGCCTGGATGCTGGCCGGGCGCGAGAACCGCGATCACGAGTACCTCGTGCCGCTGCCCGAGAAGGGCGAGGCCAAGCGCGCGATCCTGGACAGCTACACCAAGGAGCATTCGGCGGAGTACCAGAGCCAGGCGCTGATCGACCTTGCCTTCCGCATGCGCGAGAGGATCACGGACTTCGAGGCGATCGAGCGCATCCTGATCCACACCAGCCACCACACCCACACCGTGATCGGCACCGGTGCCAACGACCCGCAGAAGATGGACCCGAAGGCGTCGCGCGAGACGCTCGACCACTCCATCATGTACATCTTCGCGGTCGCCTTGCAGGACGGGCGCTGGCACCACGTCGACAGCTACACCCCGCGCCGCGCCCAGCGCGCCGACACCGTGCGGCTGTGGCACAAGATCGAGACCACCGAGGACCCGGAGTGGACGCGCCGCTACCACTCCGATGACCCGAACGAGAAGGCGTTCGGCGGTCGGGTGCAGATCGTCCTGAAGGACGGCACGGTGATCGAGGACGAGCTCGCGGTCGCCAATGCCCATTCGCTTGGCGCCCGCCCGTTCCAGCGCCCGGACTACATCCGCAAGTTCCGGACGCTGACCGACGGCATCATCTCCGCGCGCGAGGCGAACCGCTTCCTCGAGGCGGTGCAGGACCTCGCCGCACTGCCGGCGGGCGGCCTCGCCGCGCTGAATGTGGCCCTGCCGGCGGGCCGGGTGACGCTCTCGCCGGTGAAGGGGATCTTCGATGCGCCGATGCGTTCGGCCGAGCCGGCGGCGGCACGGCGCGTGGTGCGGCGGGCCGAGGAGAAGGCGCGCACCAAGACGATGAAGAAGGCGCGGCGGGTGAAGAAGGTCGTGCAGGGCAAGAAGGCCCCGCGCACCCGCCGCAGCCGGGGTTGAGGTCACGAGGGTGAGGAAGAGAGGCTTGGCCCGATGAACGACACCGTCTCTGCGCCGCAGGTCTTCAAGGGCCTGGTCGGCGTGCATGCCGACGTCACCGCGGTTTCGAAGGTGATGCCGGAAACCAACTCGCTCACCTATCGCGGCTACGCGGTGCAGGACCTTGCCGAGCAGTGCCGCTTCGAGGAGGTGGCGTATCTGCTGCTGAACGGGGAACTCCCGAACCGCAAGCAGCTCAACGCCTTCACGAAGGAGGAGCGCGAGAACCGCAAGATCAGCAAGGTGCTGATCCGCACGATCGAGTCCTTCCAGCGCAAGGCCCACCCGATGGACGCGACCCGCACGGCGGTCAGCTTCCTCGGGCTCGAGGACCCTGAGGCGCAGGACGTCTCGGAGGCGGCCACGCGGCGCAAGGCGATGCGGCTCTACGCCAAGATCCCGACCGCGATCGCCGCGATCAGCAGGCTGCGCAAGGGGAAGCGGCCGATCCAGCCGAAACCCGAGCTCGGCTTCAGCGAGAACATCTTCCACATGTTCTTCGGCAAGGTTCCCGACCCGGAGATCGTGAAGGCGTTCGACGTCTCGATGACGCTCTATGCCGAGCACTCGTTCAACGCCTCGACCTTTGCCGCCCGCGTGGTCGCCTCGACCGGCGCCGACCTGCACGCCGCCGTCACCGCCGGCATCGCCGCGTTGAAGGGGCCGCTGCATGGCGGGGCGAACGAGGCGGTGATGCACATGCTGAAGGAGGTCGGCACGGCCTCGAAGGCCAAGGGATGGATCGACGACAAGCTCGAGCACCGCGCCCTGGTGATGGGGTTCGGCCACCGCGTCTACCGCTCCGGCGACTCCCGCGTGCCGACCATGAGCAGGTACCGCGACATCGTCGCCGCCCGGCTCGGTGGGGAGAAGTGGGTGGAGATCAGCCGCATCCTCGCCGAGGAGATGCTGGCGATGAAGGGAATCCACCCCAATCTCGATTTCCCGGCCGGCCCCACCTACTACCTGATGGGATTCGACATCCCGATGTTCACGCCCCTGTTCGTTGCCAGCCGCATCACCGGCTGGTCGGCGCATGTGCTCGAGCAGATGGCCGACAACCGACTGATCCGCCCGCTCTCGCACTATGTCGGCGTGGCCCAGCGCGAGATCCCGCCGATCAAGGCGCGCTGAAACGTTCCGACCGCAAGGCAGGGGCGCGGGTCGCAGGGCTCGCGCCCTTCCTGCGTCTGGCCTAGCCTTTCGCAAACGCCGAGAGGAGAGACGCCCATGGCCGACACCCATCCCCGCTTCGCCTGGTTCAACGGCCGGCTCGTGCCGTGGGAGGAGGCGCGCATCCACGTCTACTCGCCGGCGGTGAAGTACGGCGCGGGCGTGTTCGAGGGGCTGCGCGGCTACTGGAACGAGGGCGAGCGCGAGATGTTCGTCTTCCGCCTGCGGGAGCATCTCGAGCGCCTGGCCTTCGGCATCAAGGTCATGCGGTTCGACGTGACCGCCGATCTCGGCCAGCTCGAACGTGCCGTGATCGAGGTGGTGCGCGCCAACGAGTTCCGCGACGGGGTGCATATCCGCCTCTCCGCCCTGCTCGACGGCGACGGCGAGATGTACTCGGTCGGGCCCGTGACGTTCTGCTGCACCGCCAACACGCGGCCGCCGACCAAGGCGCTGACCGAGGGACTTGCCGCCGGCGTGGTGTCGTGGCGCCGGCCGGAGGACGCGGCCCTGCCGATGCGCGTCAAGGCGAACGCCAACTACCAGAACGGCCGCATGGCGGTGCACGAGGCCAAGGCAAACGGCTACGGCGCGGCGATCCTGCTGAACAACATCGGCAAGGTCGCGGAGGGGCCCGGGATGTGCCTGTTCATGCTGCGCGGCGGCGTCGCCGTCACCCCGAGCGTCACCAGCGGCATCCTGGAGAGCATCACCCGCGACGCAGTGATCCGCCTGCTGCGCGACGAGCTCGGGGTGGCGGTCGAGGAGCGCGACGTCGACCGCAGCGAGCTCTATGCGGCCGATGAGGCGTTCTTCTGCGGTACCGCCTGGGAGGTGACGCCGATCACCTCGGTCGATCGCTTGCCCGTCGGCGACGGCAGGGTCGGCGCTCTGACGAAGCGCCTGCAGGCGCTCTACTTCGCGGTGGCGAAGGGCGAGAGCGCGCTGCATCCGGCGTGGCGCACGCCGGTCTACGGAGCAGCGTCCGCACGCGCGGCGGAGTGATCCGAGCGACGCAAGCGCGTCGCCGATACATCCTGCGGTGTGCTTCGCGCGCGCGACGCGGATGAAAATGCTGCGCGTTGATTGCTTTTTGTTGACAGCGCTGCACACGACTCGCATAGCGTGATGTTGCGGATGCAGATGCAATCCGATTCGCGCATGCGATCGCCGCATCTGAAGTGTCCGCGAGAGGGAAGGACGGTCCATGGACCGCACGCACGCCGAAGTCACTCCGGTGACCGAGGCATCCCCGGGCAAGCGAGATGCGGGCGATCGGGTCCCGGCGATGGCGCGTTGCGTCACCGTCGGCGTTCGTGCGCACCGGCGCGTCCGGGCCTCGCATGCCGGGCGGCCACTTGTCGCCGCCGCGGCCCAGCCGCGGCCTGCGGGGATGTGCCTGCGTGACGGGACCCTCAACAGAAAGGAGTTTGTGCACGTGTCCATGACCAAGGACGTGCCGGCGGCGGTCGAGGCCATCCGTGCGGCGCGCGAGGCGAATGCGGAGGCCGCGGAGTCCCGCGCGCAGCCGATGGCGATGCGGGCGGCGACCAAGAAGGCGCCCGCGAAGAGGAAGCCTGCGGCGCGCAAGGCGGCCGCGAAGAAGCCGGCGGCCAGGAAGGCGGCGCCGAAGCGTGCGACCGCGGCCAAGAAGGCGGCGCCGAAGCGCGCCGCGGCGAAGAAGCCGGCGACGCGTCGTGCGGCTGCGGCGAAGAAGCCGGCGGCCCGCAAGACGGCGGCGCGCAAGCCCGCGGCGCGCAAGCCTGCTGCGCGCAAGACCGCTGCGGCGAAGAAGCCGGCGACGCGTCGCGCAGCCGCTGCGAAGAAGCCGGCGGCGCGCAAGACTGCCGCGCGCAAGCCAGCGACGCGCCGCCCGCGCAAGGCCGCTGCCGAAGCGCCGACGGCGCCCGCCTCGGATACGCCGAGCATGTGAGTGCGTGACCGGCCTTCGGGCTGGTCGTGCAGGGCGCGTCCGCTGCGGCGGACGCGCCTTTTTCTTGGCCTGTCAGCCGAAGGTGCGGTGCAGATCCGCGACCTGGTCCGAGGTCAGGTGCCGCACCCGGTCGCGGCGGAGCAGCATGAAGAGCTTCGCGGCCTCCTCAAGCTCCTCCGCGGCATAGACCGCATCCGTCAGCGAGCCGCCGGAAACCACCGGTCCATGGTTGGCGAGCAGAACAGCCCGGGCGCTCCGCGCGCGCTCGGCGATCGCCGGCTCCATCGCCGGGTCGCCCGGCCGGTAGTACGGCACCACCGGCAGCGCGCCGCCGATCCGCATCACGAAGTAGGGCGTCAGCGGCGGGATGGGATCACCTGGATCGACATCGTCGAGGCACGCGACCGCAGTCGCCCAGGTGGAGTGGAGATGCACCACGGCCTGCGCCTGCGCGCGCGCGGCATAGAAGGCGCGGTGCATGAACACCTCCTTCGACGGCGTGTCGCCACCGACATGGCGGTACGCCGCATCGAGGCGCGACAGGCGCGACGGATCGAGCCGGCCGAGGCAGGAATTGGTCGGCGTGATCAGGAACCCGTCGGCGAGCCGCACCGAGATGTTGCCCGCGCTGCCGACCGAGAAGCCGCGCCCGAACAGGCTCGCCGCAAGGGTGCAGATCGCCTCGCGCAGCTCTGGCTCGTCGCTCATCGTGCGCCCTCCAGCATCGCGAACGCCTTGAGGAAGAAATCGCGGCCGCCGAAATTGCCGCTCTTCAGCGCGAGATGCAGCCCGCCCGCGGTGTCGGGCGCGTAGGTCCAGGGCACGCCGGGATCGATCTCGGGTCCGATCGCGAGCTGCCGCACGCCGAGCCGCGAGACCACCGCGCCGGAGGTCTCACCGCCCGCCACCACCAGCCGCCGCACGCCGCGCGCGACCAGCCCCTCGGCGACATCGGCGAGGGCGTGCTCGATCAGATGTCCCGCCGCCTCGCGTCCGAGCGCCTCCTGCAGCGCCTCGACGCGATCCGGTGTCGCGCTCGCGGCGATCACGATCGGCCGGTCCGCCGGCTGCGCCTCGGCCCAGGCGATCGCCTGCTGCGCGAGGGCAGCCGTATCGGGGTGCGCGAGCGGATCGAGGGTCAGCGTGGGCACGTGGTCGCGCGCGAAGCCGATCTGGCCGAGCGTCGCGCGCGAGCAGCTGCCGGCGACCACCGCGGCGCGCCCCCTCGCCGGCGGCAGATGCGCCGCATCGCCGCGCGTCGCGAGCAGGCCGGCAGCGCGCCATGTGTCCGGCAGGCCGATCGCGAGGCCGGAGCCGCCGACCATCAGCGCGACATTGTCCGAGGCGGCACCGATGGCGCGGAGATGGGCGTCGGTCAGCGCATCGACGATCGCGTAGCGCCGCGCCTGGTCGCGCAACGCGGTGAAGGCCGACCGGATCGCGCCCGCGCCCTGGTCGACGGCCGCAAACGGCACCAGTCCGACGCTGCCCTGCGTCTGCCGCCCGAGCACGCGGATCAGATTGGCGTCGCGCATCGGTGTCAGCGGGTGGTTCTCCATGCCGCTCTCGTTGAGCAGGACGCTCCCGACGAAGAGATGGCCGAGATAGACCGTGCGGCCGTTGGTCGGGAAGGCGGGGCATACGGGGGCGAAGCCGGCGCCGAGGCGCGCCAGCAGCGCATCCGCGACGGGCCCGATATTGCCTTCGTCGGTCGAATCGAAGGTCGAGCAGACCTTGAAGAACGCCTGCCGGCAGCCTGCTTCGAGCAGCCAGTCGAGCGCGGCGACGCTCTCGGCCACGGCCTCGCGCACCGGCGCGGTGCGCGACTTGAGCGCCACGACGATCGCGTCCACGTCCGGCACGGGATCGTCCGCGCGCGGCACACCGAGCAGCTGCACCGTGCGCGCCCCCTCCTTCACCAGCGTGTTGGCGAGGTCGGTCGCACCGGTGAAGTCGTCGGCGACGCCGCCGAGGATCGGCATGGCTCAGGTCTCCGCTGGCAGGGCGAGCAGGTCGCGATGGCCGATGGTGAGCGCCAACCGGCCACGTGCGAGCGCGCCCAGTCGGTGCTGTTCCCATGCGGCGATGCGTGCGGTGGCGGCGGGCAGGGCGTTCGCGGCGGCGGCCGCGTGCCCGCGCACCATCGCCTCGAGCATCGGTGCGGCGATCGGCGGGATGATCCAGTCCGACGGTGCGGTGGCCACCGTGAACCCGCGCGCGGCGAACAGGCGCGTGAGCGTCGCCGGTGCGTCCGTCCCCATCGCGCGGCCGAGCCCCTTGTCGCGGCGCATGTCGCGCGCGAAACCGCGGGCCACCAGCCGGTCATCGGGATGTGCCGGGCGGAACCGGTCGCGGCCGTCGACATTGAGCCAGGCCAGGAACGGCATGCGCAGCGACCCGGCGAGCCGCTCGGCCCAGGCGGGCGAGACAAGGTCCATCAGCGCCGAGCACACCACCGCGTCGTGTGCGCCGAACGGCAGACGCGACGGGTCATCGCCGAAATCCGTGGCGAGCGCTTCGATGCGCCACGCCCCTCCAGGCGTGTGGATCAGCAGGGCGCGACCCGGCGTGGTGATGCGATACCCGTGTGCCTCGGCCCAGTCGGCGGTGCGCGCGAAGGCATGGCCCAGCAGCTCGGCGTCGGCGTCGACGATCGTCCAGGCCTGGGCGCGACCGATGATCGGCGCGAGAAAGCGGAACAGCGAGGCGGTGCCGGCGCCGAGATCCATGAGCCGCGGCCGCGCCGGCAGTGCCGCGGCCAGCCGCGCCGCGAGCCTGCGCGAGCGCGCCACGCGGTCGAACGGCTCGCGCAGGGCGAGCCAGCCGGCCGAGAACTCCTCGCTCATCCGGCGACCGCGGCGAGTTCACGCGCGAAGGCGTCCGCCTGCGTCTCCCAGCCGGGCAGGCGCTGCCCTGCGGCGAAGGCCGCGTCGCTCATGCGGTGGCGGAGTGCGGTGTCGAAGATGGGCCGTCGGATCGCCCGCGAGAGCGCGACCCAGTCGCCCGGCGGCACCATCACGCCGGCATCGATCGGCAGCAGGTCGCCGATCGCGCCACCCGAGGTGAGCGCGCAGGGAATGCCGCGCTTCAGCGCCTCGGCGACCGCCATGCCGTAGCCCTCATGCCAGGTGGCGAGCGCGAACAGGTCCGTCGCAGACCACAGCGCCTCGAGCGCCTCGTCGGCGATCTCGCCGGCGAAGGTGACGCGCTCGGCGATCGTCAGGTCGCGCGCGAGGGCGGCGAGGGCGGCGGCGTGTGCGCGGTCGCGCTCCAGGCTGCCGACGATGGTCAGCCGCCAGTCGAGATCGGTCAGCCGGCCGAGCGCGCGCAGCAGCAGGTCGTGGCCCTTGCGCGGCACGGCAGCGCCGATCGAGAGGATCGCGCAGCCTGCCCCCTGCAGGCCCTGCGCGCGCCGCGCCGGGTCGGTGCCCGGCTCGACCACGGCGATGCGCGCCTCGGCGATGCCCATGCCGGCAAGCGCCCTCGCGGTGGTCCGGGACGTCGCGATCAGCCGAGCGAGCTGCGGCAGGAGCTGGGTCTCCTTCTCGCGCAACAGTGCGGCATCCGCCTCGGAGAGGCCCTTCTCCAGCGGCGTCGGGTGATGGATCAGCCCGATCGTGCCGGCGCGCGACACCGCCTCGGCTGCGCGCGCAAAGGCCGGCAGGCCAAGCCCGTCGATCACGGGGATTTCGCCCGGGCGGAGATCGGCGATCGCCTGCCAGGCAGACGCCTCGGCGGCTGCGTCGGGCAGCGGATGCCGTCCGGCCAGCTCCACCACGCGCACCGCATGACCGCGCGCGCGCAGGCCCGCCACCATGCGCCGGTCATAGCCGTACCCGCCCGACACCGCGTCGAACGGTGCGGGCACCATCAGCGCGATGGCGAGTGCGCTCATTCCACTGCGGCCTCGTAGGCGGCCCAGGCGAGCGGGCTCTCGCGCAGCAGCACCTTCAGCGCCGTGATCCGCCTGCCGCCCTCGCCGAGCCGTCCGTCCCGCAGCGCCGCGGCCAGCAGCGCGTGCACATGCGCGGCCATGAACTCGGTGGTCGTGTTCTGCCCGGCGAACTGCGGCAGGGCGTCGAGGTTGTCGTAGTCGAAGCCGTCGAGCGCGCGGCGAAGCTCGGCGCGGGCGAGGCCGATGTCCACCACGAGCCCGTGCGCGTCGAGCGTGGCGACGCGGAACTCCGCCTCCACCGCGTAGGTCGCGCCGTGCAGCTTCTGTGCTGGGCCGAACACCTCGCCCCTGAAGGAGTGGGCGATCATCACGTGGTCGCAGACGGTCAGGCTGAACACGCGTGCTCCTTTTCAGACCGACGGGTCGTAGGCGACGACGTGGCAGAGCGCGCCGGGGCTCGCGGCGAGCCGCGCCATGGTCGCGGGAAGATCATCGAACGGTGTGGGGCCGTCGAGCAGCGCGTCAAGCCGCGCGTCGTCCAGCAGACGCAGCGCCAGGGCCAGGCGCTCGGCATGGCTGCGCCGGAAGCGCATCGGGGCCGCGATCGCGCCGACCTGCGAGGAGATCAGGCGCAGCCGGCGGCTGTGGAACGCCTCGCCGAGCGGCAGCGGCACGGTGCGGTCGCCGAACCACGAGGCTTCCACGACGCGGGCCTCGAACGCGGCGCGGGCGAGCGCCAGCGAGAGGCCGTCGGGCGAGGCGGAGGCGTGCACGATCAGCTCGGCCTCGGCGGGCGCGTCCGCCGGCGCGGCGAAGGCGAGGCCAAGCGCGGCGGCGACCGCCGCCTTGTTGGGGTCGCGATCCA
>NZ_JBHYDW010000129.1:0-12846 GCF_051860475.1 Elioraea sp.
TTTTCCGTCTCGACGTGATCCGTGTCGCGATCCCGCCGTTGCGCGACCGCGGCGAGGACATCCTGCCGCTCGCGGCCCAGTTCGCGGCCGAGTTCGCCGCCGCCTTCGGGCGCGAGATCGCGCGGCTGCGGCCTGCCGCGGAGGAGGCGCTGCTCGCGCATGCGTGGCCGGGCAATGTGCGCGAGTTGCGCAACCGGGTCGAACGCGCGGTGGCGCTCGCGACTTCGCCCTGGCTGGATGTCGCCGACCTGTTTCCCGGGACGCCGCGCCCGCTGGAGGAGGTCCTGCCCACGCTTGCCGGCGTCGTCGAGGCCGCGGAGCGGCGCTCGATCGCGACGGCGCTGGCGGCGACGGGCGGGGACGTCGCTGCGGCGGCCGGGCGGCTCGGCGTCGCGCGCTCCACCCTGTTCGAGAAGATGCGCCGGCTGGGGCTGCGCGGGCGCGCCTGATGCCCGGCTGTCTGTTGCTGGCCCGAAATACCGGATGGAATTGCCGCCGGCAGTCCGGCTTATCGGACGAGCACTCCGCTTTGCCCTTGATCCACCGTCGTGGCGCCTGGCACGGCGCGTGCTGCCTCCGCTCCGCCCAACGAACCAGGGGAGGGACCCGGATGAATCGGACGGACGTCGCGCGCGCCGAGCGTGCGCTGATCGAGAACGTGCTGAAGCGCGAGGATGTCGGCCGACGGCGCATGTTCGAGGTCGCTGCCTGGAGCGTGGCCGGCGCAGCCGCCGCCAGCACGATGCCAAGCGCGCCCGTGCTCGCCCAGGCGGCCGCGCCGGCGCGGCGCATCCTCCAGAAGGACGACAGCCGCGTGCTCAACATCGGCGCGACCGTGCGCAGCGGCAACTACTGGGACTTCTCCACCTGGATCACGCCGGTCGAGGAGTTCTATGTGCGCAACCACTACCCGACGCCGACCCCTGAGCAGAAGCCCGAGCTCGACCCCCGCAACTGGAAGGTGAAGGTGCACGGCAACGGCCTCGAGCGAGAGCTCGAGATCGGCTACGAGGACCTGCTGAAGATGCGCTCGCGCACCATCTTCGCCACCATGGAATGCCACGGCAACGGCCGCACGGTGTTCTGGGAACAGCTCGACATGAAGGATGTCACCGGCGGCAACTGGGTGCTGGGCGCGGTCGGGCTCGCCGAGTGGGAGTACGTGCCGCTCTCGGAGATCTTCGCGCGCGCGGGGCTGAAGCCGGACGCCAAGGCGCTGTTGTTCTGGTCGGGCGTCGATGGGGCGGGCGATATCGGCCGGCCGATGCCGATGCGCGAGGTGCTGAGCCGGCCCGACGATATCGGCCTCGCCTTCCGGATGAACGCCAACCCCCTGCTGCCCGATCATGGCGCGCCGGTGCGCGCGCTGGTCACCGGCTGGGGCGGTGCGGCGTCCACCAAGTGGCTCACCGAGATCAAGGTCGCGACCCACGATTTCTGGGTCCGGCTCAACACCAAGGCCGAGGTGTTCGCGGGCCCGGACTATCCCAAGCCGACACCGGCCGCGGGCGACGAGTTCCGCAATGTCGCGCCCGAGGACATCCACGGTCCGATGGTGGAATGGATGCCGGTGAAGTCGTTCATCACCGTGCCACTGGTGATCGACAAGTCGCCCTCGCTGCCGTCCAACTACCCGCTGAAGCGGGGCGAGCTGCCCACCCTGGCGTCCGGCCGGCAGACCATGCGCGGCTATGCCTGGGGACCGCAGCACGGACTGCGCAAGGTGGAGTACCGGATCGATGGCGGGCCCTGGCGCGAGGCGCATATCCGGCCGCCCAATCTCGGCCGCTACACCTGGTCGCGCTTCGACTTCGAGTGGGATGCCCCGGCCGGCGAGCATGTGATCGAGACGCGCGCGACCGACAACGCCGGGATCAGCCAGCCACCGACCGTGCCGTTCAATCTCTACGGCATGGCGAACAACGCGATCCCGAAGTTCCGCATCCGGGTAGTCTGAGCCTGCGGGCACGAGGGGGTCCGCCGCACGGCGGACCCCCGTTCATTGGGGGGAGGGTCGATGCAGGGCGTTCTGTTGCCGGTCGGCGTGCTGCTGGCCGGGGGTGTCGCGATACTCGCCGCGCGCGGCGTGCCCGAGGCGCTTGCGGCATCCTCGCAGGTGGAGCGCGGCCGCACGGTCTATGCCGAGACCTGCGCGGTCTGCCATGGCGAGGATGGCCGCGGCGGCGCCGGCTACGGCAATCCGATCTGGGGCGAGGGCGCGCAGATCCGCAAGTTCCGCCACGGCGCCGGATTGCTCGAGTACAACCTGATGCTGATGCCGTTCGACGACCCGACCCGGGTCTCGGATGATGACAAGCTCGCGGTGACCGCCTACATCCTGGCCCGTCACGGCGCGCTTGAGCAGGGGGCGAGCCTGTCGGAGAGCAACGCCGCCGCGATCGCCATCCGCTGAGCGCCACCCTTGACGCGCGCATCCCGCTCTGGCGGGACTGCGTCGATGGCGCTCAAGGTCGGCAGGGGGGCCGAGGCCCCGCCCTTCATCGTGATGGACGTGATCGCAGCGGCCAACGCGCGCGCCGTTGCCTCCGGCCCCGGCGATCCGCGCGTGATCCGCATGGAGGTGGGCCAGCCCGCGACCGGCGCGCCGGCGGCGGCGGTCGAGGCCGCGATCGCGGCGATGCGCGCGGGCGAGACGCTCGGCTACACCGAGGCGTTCGGCATCCGCCCGTTGCGCGAGCGGATCGCGCGCCTTTATGCCGAGCGTTACGGCGTCGCGGTGCCGGTCGCGCGGATCGCCGTCACGGTTGGGGCGTCGGGCGCGTTCCCGCTGGCCTTCCTTGCCGCGTTCGACCGCGGCGACCGGGTGGCACTCGCAGCACCGTTCTATCCGCCCTACGTGAACATTCTCACGGCACTCGGCCTCGAACCGGTGCTGCTCGAGGCGGGGCCGGCGAGCCGCTATCAGCCGACCGTGGCGATGCTGGACGCGCTCGATCCGCCGCCCGATGGGCTGATCGTCGCCTCGCCCTGCAACCCGGCCGGCACGATGCTGCATGCCGACGAGCTCGCGGCGATCACGCGCTGGTGCGGCGCGCACGGCGTGCGGCTGATCTCGGACGAGATCTATCACGGCCTGACCTACGGCGAGCCAGCCGTGACGGCCGCAACCATCGCGGGCGCAGTGGTGATCAACTCGTTCTCGAAATACTGGTCGATGACCGGCTGGCGCGTCGGCTGGATGGTCCTGCCCGAGGACCTCGCGCGCCCCGTGGAACGGCTGGCGCAGAACCTGTTCATCTCTGCGCCCGGGGTGTCGCAGGTGGCTGCACTCGCCGCGTTCGAGGCGGAGGTGGAACTGCGTGGGCACCTTGCGCGCTACGCCGCGAACCGCCGGCTGCTGCTGGAGGCGCTGCCGCGCGCGGGGATCGCGACCCTCGCCCCGGCCGAGGGCGCGTTCTACCTCTACGCCGATGTCGGGCATCTGACCAACGACAGCGCCGCTTGGTGCACGCGCATGCTCGCCGAGATCGCGGTCGCGGCCACGCCGGGCGTGGACTTCGACCGCACGCGCGGCCACCGCACGGTGCGCTTCAGCTTCTGCGGTGCGACCGGCGACATGGCGGAGGCGGCCAAACGTCTGCTCTTCTGGCTGGTTTGAGCCGGCGGCGGGGTTTCAGTTTTTTTTCCACGCCCGTGCCAAGCCGGTCGCGCAACGGCCCGATTCAACCGCGATCGTGTCGGAAAACTTTACAGGTGTGCGCCATGCGCCTGCCGTCCGCCATCCAACCCATTGATCAGGATGAATTTCCGGATCGTGGCAAGGTGCTTGCATGCTCGATTTTCTGCGGCCGGGCGTCGGCTGAGGGTTCAATGGACCAGGAAAAGGGGATCGTTCCTATGGCACGGATGACGGGAATTCGGGCGTTTGCGGCGGCGATGGTGGTCGCTGCACCGCTCGGCATGGCCTCCAAGGCCGAAGCAGCGACCATGGTGGGGCTGGAGCTGGTGCTGCTGGTCGATGTCTCGGGAAGCGTCGATGCCGGCGAATACGCCCTTCAGAAGGGCGGCTACGTCCAGGCGTTCCAGAGCGCGGCGGTGCAGAACGCGATCATGAACAGCCAGCTCGGCAGCATCGCGGTGACCTATGTCGAGTGGTCGGGCTCGGCGCAGCAGGCCCAGCTCGTGAACTGGACGCTGGTGAACGACGCGGCCTCGGCGAACGCCTTCGCCGCGGCGATCCAGGGCACCACCCGTGCCTTCGGCGGCCTGACGGCGATCGGCAGCGCGATCAACTATGGCGCCAGCCTGCTTGCGGCGGATAACGGCTTCGACAGCCTGCGCAAGGTGATGGATGTCTCGGGTGACGGCACGAGCAACGACGGCGCGTCGGTGACCGCTGCCCGCGACGCCGCGGTCGCGGCCGGCATCACCATCAACGGCCTGACGATCGGTTCTGCGTCGTTGCTCACCTACTACCAGAACAACGTGATCGGCGGTGCCGGCGCATTCGCCATCGGTGTGACCGACTTCGCCGACTTCGCCGCGGCGGTCGAGCAGAAGCTGATCCAGGAGATCACCGGCGTGCCCGAGCCGACCACCATGGCGCTGCTGGGCTTCGGCCTCGCCGCGCTGGGCATGGCGGCCCGGCGGCGCAAGGCGGCCTGACCCGTCGCCTCGACGGACTGGGAGCGGCCCCGGTGCTTCGGCCCGGGGCCGTTTTCGTTGGGGCGGTGTCGGAGAATTTTACACCAACCGATACGGGACTCTCTTCCGGACGTTCTACCCTTGCGCGAGGGCGGTTCGTCCCACGCCGAACCCTCTGGCGCGCCGGCGTGGCATGATCGGCCCATGACCACGCCCGCCCGCCTCGCCTCCGCCGCCGCGCTGATCGCCGATCCGGCGCGCGCGGCCATGCTCCAGGCGCTGATGGCGGGCGAGGCGCTGACCGCGGGCGAACTCGCCCGCGCCGCCGGGATCGCGCCCTCCACCGCGTCGGCGCATCTCGCGGCGCTGACCGACGGCGCGCTCGTCGCGGTGCACGCGCAGGGGCGGCACCGCTGGTTCCGCATCGCGAGCGAGGACGTCGCCGCGATCCTGGAATCGCTGATGGGCCTCGCCGAGGCCACGCGCCCGGCGCGGCGCTGGCCGCACGGCGAGGCGTTGCGCGCCGCGCGCACCTGCTGGGACCATCTCGCCGGGCGGCTCGGGGTCGCGCTGCATGCGGGGCTCGTGTCGCGCGGCGTGCTGCGCCCGGCGCCGGGCGGGTGGGAGACCACCGCCGCCGGCGACGCCTGGCTGGACCGGATCGGCGTCGATCTGGCCGCGGCGCGGCGGGCGCGGCGCTTCGCCTGCGACTGCATGGACTGGTCCGAGCGCCGCCCGCATCTCGGCGGCGGGCTCGCGCGCGCGATCTGCGCGCTCTGCCTCGCGCGCGGCTGGGTGCGGCGCCAGCCCGGCGAGGGGCTCGCGCGCCGGGTCGTCGCGCCGACGCCCGAAGGCGCGCGGGTGCTGCGCGAGGCGTTCGGCGTGCGCATGGACGACGCGGCCGCCTGAACGGGCGCTACGCCGCGGCGTCGTCGCTCAGCACGGCGTCGATCACGCGCAGCCAGTTGCCGCCCATGATCGCGCCCACCTCGTCGGGCGCGAAGCCGCGCCGCGCGAGGGCGGGGCCGAGCGCGCGGAGGCGCTCGGGGGTCTCGATCCCCTCCGGATAGCGCCAGGGCGGGGGCGGATAGGTCGCCGCATCCCAGTCGCCCGAGGACACGAGGCTCCGGTAGAGCCGCTCGGCCTCCTCCGGCGCAGCGATCCCGTCCTGACCCGCGAAATAGTCGAGCCCGAGCGCGACATGCCGTACGCCGACCAGATCCGCGACGTGCGCGACGTGGTCGATGAACGCGTCGATGCCGGGTCGCGGCGACGCCGACACGAAGGCGGGAAAGCCGACCATGCCGATCAGCCCGCCGCTGTCGGCGATCGCGCGGATCAACTCGTCGCCGATGTTGCGCGGCGAGGGATGCACAGCGCGCGGATTGGCGTGCGAGCACACCACCGGCCCGCGCGAGACCGCCATCGCGTCGCGCGCGGTGCGTTCGCCGGTATGCGCGCAATCGACGATCATGCCGGCCTCGTTGAGCGCGCGCACGACCGCGACACCGAAGGTGCTGAGCCCGGCGTCGGACGGCTCCGCGCAGCCGTCGCCGATCCGGTTGCGCACATTGTAGCAGAGCTGGACCATGCGCACGCCGAGCGCGCGGAACCCCTCGACCAGGCCGGCATCGCGCCCGAACGGATCGCCGCCCTGCAGATGGAGCAGCAGCCCGAGCCGCCCTGATCGCTGCGCGGCGCGGACATCCGCGGGACCGCGCACCAGCCGGAGGTCGTCGCGCGTGCGGAGCGCGCGGTGCATCCGTGCCAGGGTCGCGAGCGTCGCCCCCGCGTCCTCGCGGCCGCCGACGGTCGGCATGCAGACCGTGACTCCGCCCGCGCGGTAGCGCCGCAGCTCCGCCGGATCGCGCGCCAGCGGGCAGGCGCCGTCGATCACCAGGTCGAGCGGCGCACCCCCGGCCACCGTGCCGGCCCGCTCAGCGGCGCCACCAGCCGCGCTTCTTGGGCGCCTCGGCGATCACCTCGTCCACCACGATCGGCTTGATCTCGATCGAGGCGTGCGGGCCCTCGGGCGGCCGTTCGTCCGCGGGCGGCGGCGCGGCCGGGGCCGCGGCCACGGGCTTGGGGCCCGACTCGGCCGCGGTCGCGGGCTCGGGACCCGGCTCGGGCTCGGGCTCGGTCCGGGCCGCAGGCTGCTCCGGGACCGTGGCGCGGGCCTCGCCCGGCTCGATCTCGTCGAACAGGTCGAACGGCGCGTCGCCGAACGGGTTGGCCGGGGTCGCGCCCTGGAACCGGAGCCCCGGCGCGGGACGCGGAGGCTCCGCGGGCGGCGGGGCCTCACCCTCCTCGCGGCGGTGATGCCGCCCGCCGCGCCGTCCGCGCCGTCCACGCCGGTCCTGCTCGTCCTCCGGTCCCGCGGGCGCCGGGCGTTCGGCGATCTCCGGCGGAGCCCCCTCCTCGGCCCCGACCGGTTCGATCGCGGGCTGCTCGCCCGTGCCCGACGGCGGCGCGCCCTGGGCCTGGGCGCCGTCCTCGCGCCGCCCGCCGCGCCGCCGGCGCCGGCGCCGGCGCTTCCGCGCCTCGCGCTCGCCCTCGGTCTCGCCGGGTGCCGCGCGGGCCTCCTCCGCGTCGTCCTCGGCGGTCTCCTCGGCCTCGTCGGTCTCGTCCTCGGCCTCCTCCAGTGCCGCCTCGGCCGTCACCACCGGCGGCGGCAGCGCCGCGGTGGGCGCCGGCGGCGGTGCGGTCAGCGGCTTCGTCCGCTCGATCCGCAGCGCCGGCGGCAGCAGCGTCTCGTCGGCGGCGAACAGCACCTTCAGCCCGAACGCGGCCTCCAGCTCGGCCAGCCGCGCGCGCTTGTGGTTGAGCAGGTAGAACGCCACCGCGCCGGCGCAGCGCACCACGATCTCACCCGAGCGGCGCTTCGCCGCCTCCTCCTCGATCGCACGCAGCACGTGCACCGCACTCGACTCGACCGAGCGTACGAGCCCCGTGCCGCTGCAGTGCGGGCAGGTGACGAAGGCGGTCTCGGTGAGCGAGGGCCTGAGCCGCTGGCGGCTCATCTCCAGCAGGCCGAAATGGCTGATCCGCCCGACCTGGATGCGCGCGCGGTCCTGCTTCAGCGCCTCCTTCAGCCGCCGCTCCACCGCCGCGTTGTTGCGGTTGTTCTCCATGTCGATGAAGTCGATCACGATCAGCCCGGCGAGGTCGCGCAGCCTGAGCTGGCGCGCGATCTCGTCGGCCGCCTCCAGGTTGGTCTTGAGCGCGGTCTCCTCGATGTTGCGCTCGCGCGTTGCCCGTCCCGAGTTCACGTCGATCGAAACGAGCGCCTCGGTCTGGTCGATGACGACGTAGCCGCCCGAGCGCAGCTCGACGCGCTTGCTGTGCATCGCGTCGAGCTGGCTCTCGACGCCCGCGCGGGCGAACAGCGGGATGCCGCCGTCCTTGTAGATCTGCACCTTCTTCGCATGCGAGGGGATCAGCATGCGCATGAAGTCCTTGGCGGCGCGGTAGGCCTCCTCGCCGTCCACCACGATCTCGTCGACGTCGCGCGAATAGACGTCGCGGATCGCGCGCTTGATGAGGTTCGCCTCCTCGTAGATCAGGGCCGGCGCGACCGACTTCAGCGTGGTCTCGCGGATCGAGTCCCAGAGCCTGAGCAGATACTCGCAGTCGCGCTTGATCTCGGCCTTGGGGCGGTTGGCGCCGGCGGTGCGGACGATGATTCCCATGCCGTCGGGCACGGCGAGTTCCTGCATCACCTCGCGCAGGCGCTTGCGGTCGGCGGCCGAGGTGATCTTGCGGCTGATCCCGCCACCGCGCGGCGTGTTCGGCATCAGCACGGAGTAGCGGCCGGCGAGCGAGAGATAGGTGGTCAGCGCCGCGCCCTTGGTGCCGCGCTCCTCCTTCACCACCTGCACCAGCAGGATCTGCCGGCGCTTGATGACCTCCTGGATCTTGTAGTTGCGCAGGAAGCGGGGCGCGATCCGGCGCGGGCGGTCCTCCTCGCCGTTCTCGTGCCCGCCGCCGATCGTCTCGGGGGCGACCGGCTCGGCGACCACCGTGTCGATCTCGCGCTCGCCGCGGTCCGGACCGTCCTCATCGGGGGCCTCGGCGGACGCTTTGGCCGATGGGACCGTATCCTCATCCTCGGCGGGGATCGCGTCCGGGTCGGCCGAGACGGTCTCGCTGTCGATTCGCGCGGGCTGGGCGGCGGGCGGGCGCGGCTGTGGCGGCTCTTCGGCCGGGGGGGGCTCCTCGGCCAGCGGGGGCAGCTCGGCGGACGCGGCGGGAGGCTCGACCGCCGATGGCTCCGGCGGCGCCGGCTCGTCCGGCGGCATCCAGAGTGCCGCTTCCGGCGGCTCGGGCTCAGCCTCAGCCTCAGCCTCAGCCTCAGCCTCTGGGCCGGCATCGCCGCCGGCGGTGACGCGCTCGGCCGCGGCGTCGCCCTCCTCCTGCTCGCGCGCCGCGTCCTCCTCGGCCTCGGCCGCGGCCTGTTCGAGCAGCCGCTGCCGGTCGGCCACGGGGATCTGGTAGTAGTCGGGATGGATCTCGCCGAAGGCGAGGAAGCCGTGGCGGTTGCCGCCGTAGTCGACGAACGCGGCCTGGAGCGAGGGTTCGACCCTCACCACCTTGGCAAGATAGATGTTGCCCTTGAGCGTCCGCTTGGTGGACGTCTCGACGTCGAACTCCTCAAGCCGGTTTCCATCGAGCACGACCACCCGGGTCTCTTCCGGGTGGGTCGCATCGATCAGCATGCGCTTGGTCATGGAAGGCGTGTCTCCACGCCGCGCCGGCCCTTCCGGCCAGGCGGCGGATCAGGGATTGCGGGGCGCCACCGGGGAGTGCTCCGTCTACGGTCTGGTGAAGGGCGCTTGCGCGTCCGGTCATGTCGTTCCGTCCCGACGGGCGCGACGGCGCCCGATGGCTGTTCGCTCGGCGGGGAAGGGCCTCGCAGCAGCCCGCGCGGACACCGGACGCCTGGGGGGCGGCGCGGCAGGCGCGAGCCCTGCGGTTGGCGGCGCGCCGCCTCGAAGCTCCCTCGAAGACACAGGCTGGAGGGCGGGGCGGGACACGCAACGGTCGGTCCGCGCGAGCATTCCCACAATGGCGCATGCGGCGCTGCCCCACAAGGCCGGATTTGCTCCACTGATCTCTCAGGATCGTCTGGCAACCGACGGGCAGATCGTGCATTATGGTGCTGACCGGCTTGCTTGGAAGGACCGCCATGCCGCTCCGGCTCCCGGCCGTCCGGGGGGCGCCGCCGAGGCGCGGGCCCCGCCGCCGTGCGTTCCTGGTCGCCGCGGCCGCGCTGCTTGCCCCGGCGCTGACCCGCCCGCTCGCGGCGCGCGCGATCGGCTCGGCGAGCCTCGCGCAGGACGAATCGGCGGTGCGGCTGACGCTCGCGGTCGCCGAGCCGGTGGTGTTCCGGCTGTTCACGCTCGACAACCCGCTGCGCCTGGTGATCGACATCGAGGGTGCGCCCTGGCGCGCCGGCGCGCCGCCGGCGGGTGTGGGTCCGGTGACGCGGATCCGCGCCGCGCTGAACCGTCCCGGCGTGACGCGCGTGGTGCTCGATCTCAGCGAGCCGGTGACCGTGCGCCGCGCTGCGCTGGAACCGGATGGCAGCGCGCTGGTGGTCGAGCTGGCGCCGGCGCCGCGCGCGGTGTTCCTGCGCGAGGAGCGGGCCTCCGACCCGCTGCCGCGTCCGCCGACCCCGCCCGAGCGACCGCTGATCGTGCTCGACCCTGGCCATGGCGGCCGCGATCCGGGCGCGATCGGTGCCTCCGGCACACAGGAGAAGCGGGTCGCGCTTGCTGCTGCGCTGGAACTCCGCCGCATCCTCGAAGCCTCCGGGCGCTACCGCGTCGCGATGACGCGCACGCGCGACGTGTTCGTCCCGCTCGCCGAGCGCGTCCGCTTCGCGCAGACCCGCAACGCCGCGCTGTTCCTCTCGATCCACGCTGACGCGCTGGATGACGCTTCCGTGCGCGGTGCGTCGGTCTACACGCTCGCCGAACATGCGTCCGACGCGATCGCCGAACGGATTGCGCGCAACGAGAACCGCGCCGATCGTTTTGCTGGGCCGTCCTTCACCGGGGTAACGCCCGAGGTTGCGCGCATCCTGATTTCGCTTGTCAGGCGCGAAACGCTGAATGGCAGTGCACGGATGGCGCGTCACGCCGTCGCCTCGCTCCGTCGCGAGGTGACGATGCTGCCGAACAGCCACCGATTCGCCGGCTTCGTGGTGCTGAAGGCACCCGACGTGCCCTCGGTGCTGATCGAGATGGGCTTCATGTCGAGCCGGGCCGACGAGGCGCTGCTGCGTCGGGCCGATCACCGGCGCAAGCTCGCCGCCGCGATGGCCGAGGCGGTGCAGCGCTATGCGGAGGAAGCGGTGCCGGTCCGCGCCGCGGGCTGAGCGGGATGACGATCGGTTGAACGGAACCCGGCGACCGTGCGCTGTGTTGTCTTCGCCGTGACCTCTCAACGCGACCGTGATAATCGGGCAGGGCCATGAAGGCTGACCAACCGCTTGCGCTGCGCCCGCGCCGGACCCGCGCCGCGGCCGCCGATCCGACGCCCGCCCCTGCGGCCGCCACGCCTCAGCCGTTGGCGCGTCCGCCACGCGTGAAGCGCCGGCGCGCGCGGCTGCGCCGGGTGCTGGCGACGCTGGTCGGTCTCGGCTTCATCGGCGCGCTCGGCGCCGCGGGATCCGGTGTCTATGCGTGGCACCACTACAGCAAGGGTCTTCCCGAATACGCGGCGCTGATCGACTATCAGCCGCCGGTGATGAGCCGCGTCTATGCCGGCGATTCGCGCCTGCTCGCGGAACTCGCGACCGAACGCCGCATCTTCGTGCCGATCGACTCGATCCCGAAGCTGGTGCAGGACGCCTTCATCTCGGCCGAGGACCAGAACTTCCGGACCCATCCCGGCGTGGACGTGATGGCGATTGCGCGCGCTGCGGTCACGAACCTCCAGCAGTTCGGTCAGGGCCGCCGCCCGGTCGGCGCCAGCACCATCACCCAGCAGGTCGCGAAGAACATGCTGCTGGGCAACGAGGTGTCGCTGGAGCGCAAGCTGCGCGAGGCCATCCTCGCGATCCGCATCGACCAGGCGATGCCGAAGGAGCGCGTGCTCGAGCTCTACCTGAACGAGATCTTCCTCGGCTCGGGCGCCTACGGCGTCGGCGCCGCGGCGATGACCTATTTCGGAAAGGCGCTGGAAGAGCTCTCGGTCGCCGAGGCCGCCTATCTCGCCGCGCTGCCCAAGGCGCCGAACAACTACAATCCGTTCCGCTTTCCCGAGGCCGCGAAGGGCCGGCGCGACTGGGTGCTGGAGCGCATGGCGACCGACGGCGTGATCGACCGTCCCACCGCCGAGGCGGCGAAGGCGACGCTGATCGAGGTCCGCCCGGGCCGCTTCGCCGAGCGCGTGCCGGCCGAGTGGTTCGCGGAGGAGGTGCGCCGGCAGCTGATCGGCCGCTTCGGCGAGGAGACGACGACGCAGGGCGGGCTGACGGTGCGCACCAGCCTCGACCCGCGGCTTCAAGAGATCGCCGACCGTGCGCTGCGCGAGGGTCAGATCGCCTATGACCGCCGCCGCGGTGGCTGGCGCGGCGCGACGGCGCGGATCGACCTGCCGGCCGAGCAGCTCGCCACCGGCTGGACCGAGGCGCTCGTTGCCCTGCCGCGCACCCCCGGGATGCTGCCGGAGTGGCGCCAGGCGGTGGTGCTGGAGGTGGATGCGCAGGCGGCCAAGGTCGGCTGGCTGGAGCGGGCCGAGCGGCCCAACCTGCCGCCGCGCCCGCGCACGCTTGCCGTGCCGCTCGCGGAGATGGCCTGGGCGCGCCCCGCGCTGGGCGACAACCGGCTCGGCCCCGCGCCGCGTGCCGCGACGGACGTCGTGTCCGTCGGCGACGTGGTGCTGGTCGAGCCGCTGCCGGCCGAGCCTGCGGTCGCCGCCGCGCGCGGCCGGCCCGCGCGCGCCGCGCTGCCCGAGCGCGCCGCGCTGCGCCAGACTCCCGCGGTCGAGGGTGCGCTTGTCGCCCTCGATCCCTCCACCGGCCGCGTGCTGGCACTCACAGGCGGCTGGTCGTTCGAGCGCTCCTGGTTCAACCGCGCCACCCAGGCACAGCGCCAGCCTGGCTCGGCGTTCAAGTCCTTCGTCTACCTCGCCGCGCTCGAGCAGGGCTTCTCGCCGGTGCAGAAGGTGCTGGACGCGCCGTTCGTGGTCGATCTCGGCCCGGGCCAGGGGCGCTGGCGGCCGACCAACTACACC
>NZ_JBHYDW010000130.1:0-12728 GCF_051860475.1 Elioraea sp.
ATGCTGCGCGTGCCGCAGCGGGTGCTGCTGCCGCTGATCCTGATGTTCTGCGTGGTCGGCGCCTTCAGCCTAAACAACAACGCGATCGACGTGCTCATGATGGCGGCCTTCGGCGTGCTCGGCTGGGTGCTGCACAAGGCGGACTTTGAACCCGCGCCGCTCCTGCTGGCCTATGTCCTCGGGCCAATGTTCGAGCGCGCGGTGCGCCAGGCGCTGCTGATCGGGTATGGCAGCCCGGCGATTTTCGTCACCGAGCCGATCTCGGCGAGCTTCCTTGCGCTCGCCGGGGCGGTCCTGGTCGGCCCTGCCCTCCTGCGCCGGATGCGGCGCGGGGCGCGCTGAGGCGCGCATGCTGGATGCCGGCGCGGTCATCACCGCGGATTTCCGGGAGATGCCTTGGTGGTGGGAGGCGCTGCCCGACGACGCATCCCCGGGCTACGAAGCGCCATTGCCGCAGCGCGCCGATGTACTGATCGTCGGCGCCGGGCTCACTGGCGTTGCCGCGGCGCATGATCTCGCCTGCGCCGGCCGCGAAGTGTTGGTGCTCGATGCCGGCGAGCCCGGACAGGGCGCGAGTTCGCGCAACCACGGCATGCTCGGCCGTAACTTCAAACACCCCTTCGCTGGTCTGATCGCGCGCCTCGGCCTCGCCGCCGCGATCGGCTGGTACCGCGAACTGGATGAGGTCTATGCGGCGACTGTCGCGCGCATCGAAACGGAGGGCCTGGACTGCGGGTTCCGCCGATGCGGCCGCTTTATCGGCGCCCTCTCGCCGCGCCACTACGAGAGCTTGGCGTACGAATACGAACTCCGCGCCCGGCACCTCGGTGCCGAGGTCGAGATCTTGCCTGCCATCCGGCAACGCGAGATCGGCTCGGCGCGCTATCATGGCGGTGTACTGATCCATGACAACGCGGCGCTGCATCCGGGGCTCTACATGCGGGCGATGCTGCGGCGCGCACAGGCCGCCGGTGCGCGCATCGTCGGCCGGGTCGCGGTGCAGGCCATCCGCCGCGACGGGACCGGATTGACCGTACTGACCGAGCAGGGCACGGTGCATGCGCGGGAGACGATTGTCGCGACGAACGGCCTGACACCGCCCGCCTTCGACTGGTTCGCCCAGCGCCTGGTGCCGATCCACGCCTATACCGCGATGACCGAGAAGCTGCCTGCGGAGCTAGCGCGGCGCCTGCTGCCGGGCCACCGTACCTATCACGACAACCGGCGGCGCTCGAACCCCTTCCTGCTGGCCCCCGACGGCAGCAACCGCTTGCTCTTCAGCAGCCGCAACGGTGCGCTGCCGCCGCGGCGCATGCGCGACCGTGCCGCTGCGTTGCACCGCGACATGCTGTTCTTTTTCCCCGAACTCGCCGGCATCCGCTTCACCCACGCCTGGGCCGGACGCTGCGCCGCCACCTGGGATCTGCTGCCGCATGCCGGTGTTCAGGACGGCATACACTACGCTCTAGGCTACTGCTTCTCGGGAAATGCCATGGCGCCCTATCTCGGGAGCCAGATCGCGGCCCGTCTGCTCGGGCGCGAAACCGCCCCGTCGCACTTCATGATGGCCGGCTTCCCGAAGGTCCCACTGCTCGCCCGCAGCAGGCACTTCATGCCGTTGCTCGCCACCTATTACTCGCTCGCCGATCGGCCCGCGGCGCGTCGTGAGCCGGCATCCGCACCGACATCAGGCCTGCGCATTCCCCGCTGAACCCGCGGCGCGCCGCAGCAGGTTATGACCTGCCCCCGAGATTTCGGACCATGGATGACGTGAGAGATTGGCTCCCCGAAGGAGAGGGAGCATGCGCAGGTCGAGGTTCACGGAGGAGCAGATGGTGGCGATCATCCGGGAGGCGGATCGCGACGGGGTGGGGGTGGTTGCGAAGCGGCAGAAGGTGAGCGAGCAGACGCTGTAGACGTGGAAGAAGCGGTTCGGGGCGTTCCAGCTGGACGACGGCTGGACAGCCGAGCGGGTGGCGGAGGCGCTGTTCATCGACGCCGAGACGGTGCGCGCGCACCGGCGGCTGTATGGGGCGGGAGGCCGGGCCGGGGTGGAGCGCCTGGCCTCTGTCGGCCACGCGCCGGTGCTGAGCGCGGCGCAGGCCGCGGAGCTGTCGGCCGAGCTCTCGGGACGGGTCTACCTGACGGCCAAGGCGGTCTGCGGTTTCGTCGCGGCGCGCTTCGGCCTCACCTACACGCCGCACGCGATGGCGCGCCTGCTGGGCCGGATGGGCTTTGTCTGGAAGCGGCCGAAGGTGGTGCCGGCCAAGGCCGATGCCGAGGCACAGCGGGCGTTGCTTGAAAGCACGCTGCTGCCGCTGATGGCCGAAGCCGAGGCCGATCCGGCCACGCCCCTGCTGTTCGTGGACGCGACCCACCCCGCCTATGATGCCCACCCCGCACAGGGCTGGATCCGGCGCGGTGAGCCGGCGGTGCTGCCGAGCAACCACGGCCGGGTGAACGTCACCCTCAACGGCGCGCTCTCCTGGCCCGCGCGCGAGGTGATCACCCGCGAGGCGACGAAGATCACCGGCCCCGAGATGGCCGCCTTCTTCGCCCAGATCGAGGCCCGCTACCCGGCCGCGCGCCGGATCACGCTGATCGCCGACAACGCCACCTACAACCGCGCAGCCGTCCTGCGCGAGTGGCTCGCCAGGCCCGGCTGCCGGGTCCGCGTCGTCTACCTGCCGCCCTATGCGCCGAACCTCAACCTCATCGAGCGGCTGTGGTGGTTCTTCAAGAAAAAGGCGCTCTGGAACACCCACTACCCGAGCCTGGCCGACTTCCGCGCCGCCATCCGAGGCTTCTTCGACAACCTCGGCCAGTGGAAGGCCGAACTCGCCTCCCTCCTGACCAACCGCTTCCACCTCATCGGACATCAGACACCGCAGATCTCATCGGCGTAGAGGGTTATCTACGGCATTCTGCTCGAAGCAGGATACTGAGTGATCGCGCGCATGGAAAGGACGGGGGATGTGGGACTCGATTTGGTGCGGCGCGGGTGTCGCGACGATGCAGGGCAATGCGCTGGGTATGGTGCCGAACGGCGCGGTGGCGGTGGACGGTGGGCGTATTGCCTGGGTCGGGGCGGTCTGTACGCTCCCAGGCCGGCCAGAAATACTCGCGCGTGAAGTACACGACTGCACGGGTGCACTGGTCACGCCTGGGCTGGTTGATGCGCACACGCATCTCGTCTTCGGTGGCGACCGGATCGGCGAGTTCATCGCGGCGCTCCATGGCTCGACACGCGCGGAGCTGGCGGCCGCGGGTGGAGGCATCCTCGCCACCGTCCGCGCAACCCGCGCGGCGGACGACGCCACCCTGCTCGAGACCGCGCGCGCTCGGCTGGAGTGCCTGGCCGCGGAAGGCGTCACCACGGTCGAGATCAAGTCGGGCTATGGCCTGGACCGCGATACCGAGCTGCGGATGCTGCGCGTCGCCCGACGATTGGGCGCGCGCGATGACGTCGATGTCGTCACCTCCTTCCTCGGCGCCCATGCGCTCGCGCCGGAATTCGCGGGCAGACCCGACGCCTTCATCGACTTCCTCGCAGAGGAGGTGCTGCCGGACGCCGTCGCCGAGGGGCTCGCCGACATGTGCGACGGGGGGATCGAAGGGTTGTCGATCCCGCACGAGGCGATGCTCCGGCTCTACGCGAAGGCGCATTCGCTCGGGCTGCCCGTGCGCGGCCACACCGACCAGTATCGCGACGTTGGCGGGGCCGCAGCGCTCGCGCGGATCGGGGCACGCTCGGCCGATCACCTGGAGTATGCGAACGAGGCCGGTATCGCGGCGATGGCGCGGGCCGGCACGGTGGCGATGCTGCTGCCAGGCAGCACGCTGTTCCTGCGCGAAGCGAAGCGTCCACCTGTCGAGGCGTTCCGTCGCGAAGGTGTTGCGATGGCGCTCGCCACCAACTGCAACCCAGGCTCCTCGCCGATGCTCTCGCCGCTGCTCGTGCTCGCACTCGGCTGCACGATGTTCCGCATGACGCCGGAGGAGGCGCTGCGCGGCTACACGGTCAATGCGGCGCGCGTGCTCGGCCGGGAGGATCGGATCGGCCGGCTCGCGGCCGGATACGAAGCGGACTTCGTCGTGTGGGGCGTCGCCGACCCGGCCGCGCTCTGCTACTGGCTCGGCGGCAATCCCTGCCGCCAGGTGGTGAAGGCCGGCAAGGTCGTGCGCGACAGTCGCGCTTGAGCTACGCCCCGCCCAGCGCCGGCGGCATCGCCGCGAGCACGTCGCGCGGCAGATGGCAGGCGATCCGGTGATTGCCATCCACCTCGAGCACGGGCGGCGCGTCGGTGTCGCAGACCGGACCGATCCGCCGCGGGCAGCGATGGGCAAAGACGCAGCCGCGCACGCTGTCGCCGGAGGATACGTCGCCGGCGAGCCGGATCCGCGAGGCGGCGCGGTCGCGCGCGCCGACCAGCGGAACGGCCGAGAGCAGCGCCTCGGTGTAGGGATGGTAAGGCGGCGTCAGCACCGACGCGACGGGGCCGTCCTCGACGATCCGGCCGCGATACATCACCGCGATCCGGTCCGCGACATGAGCGATCACGCCGATGTCGTGGCTGATGAACAGATAGGCCACGCCGAGCCGTGCGCGCAGCTCCTCCAGCAGGTTCAGCACAGCCGCCTGCACGGAGACATCGAGCGCCGAAACCGCCTCGTCGCAGACCACGAAATCCGGGCGGCTCGCGAGCGCGCGCGCGATGCCGACGCGCTGCTTCTCCCCGCCCGAGAGCTGGTGCGGATAGCGGTCGCGATAGGCAGGCGAGAGCCGCACCAGTTCGAGCAAACGGTCCACCTCCGCATCCGCGGCACGGCCCTCGGCCACGCCGAACAGCACCACGGGACGACGGATGATCTCGGACACGGTCTTGCGCGGATTGAGCGAGCTGTCGGGGTTCTGGAACACGATCTGCGCGCGGCTGCGGAACGCGGCGTCGGGCTGGTCGGGAACCTCGGCGCCCTCGAAGGCGAGCCGGCCGGCGTCGGCCGGAATCAGGCGGAGCACGAGCCGGCCGAGCGTGCTCTTGCCGCAGCCGGACTCGCCCACCAGGCCGAGCACCTCGCCGCGGTGGACGGCGAGTGAGACACCGTCCACCGCGCGCACGACGGCGGGCGGATCGAGGCGCGGCACGATGCCGCTGAACGAGAGGCGCGCGAGCAGCCCGCCCTGGCGGAAGCCGCGATGCAGCCCGGCCGCGTCGAGCAGCGCCGCACCGTTGCGGTCGCGCACGGGCGGCGGCAGCGCCTCCGGCTCCGGCCAGGCGAGGGTCTCGTCGGCGCGGCGGCAGCGCACAGCGCGTCCGTCGGGGCGCGAGGCGAGCGCCTGCGCGGCGTCGCATGGCGGCTCGGCAAAGGGGCAACGGTCGCGGAAGTTGCAGCCCGGATCGGGATGCGTCAGGTCCGGCAGGCCGCCGGGGATTGGCGTCAGGCGGGCGACGCGGCCGCGATCGGCCCGCGGCAGCGCGCCGAGCAGGCCGCGCGTATAGGGATGGGCGGGCGATCCGAGCAGATCGGCCGCAGACCCTTGCTCGACCACGCGCCCGGCGTAGAGCACCGTCAGGGCGTCGCACAGCCGGTCGACGATGCCGAGATTGTGGCTGACCAGCAGTATCGACAGCCCGCGCGCGGCGCGCAGCCCGTCGAGCAGATCAAGGATCTGCGCCTCGACCGTTACGTCGAGCGCAGTGGTTGGTTCGTCGAGCAGCAGCAGGTCCGGCTCGCCGGCAAGCGCGCTCGCGATCACCGCGCGCTGCTTCATTCCGCCCGAGAGCTGATGCGGATAGGCGCGCGCGATCGCCTCGGGGCGCGGCAGCCCGACCTCGGCGAGCAGGGCGACGCAGCGCGCCTGCGCCTCGCCCGGCGAGAGGCCGCGATGCAGGATCAGCGGCTCGTTGATCTGCGCGCCGACGGTGAGCGCCGGATTGAGCGCAGCCGAGGGGTCCTGGAACACCACGCCGATCCGCCGCCCGCGCAGCCGTGGGGCCTCGCGGAACAGGTCCTGGCCGTCGAACCGAGCCGATCGCGCCGCCACCTCCACGCCCTCGCCCAGCAGGCCGAGCACCGCAAGCACGACGCTGCTCTTGCCCGAGCCGCTCTCGCCGACCAGCCCCATCGCACCACCGCGCGGGATCGCCAACGAGACGTCCTGCAGCGCGGCGAGCTGTCCGCGCCGTGTCGCGTAGCTGACCGACAGCCCGTCCAGGGCGAGCAGTGCGTCGGTCACGCTCAGCCGCGTCCGGCAAGGCGCGGATCGAGCAGCTCGCGCAGCCCCTCGCCGAGCAGGTTCACCGAGATCAGCAGCGCGCAGAGGCAGATGCCCGGCATCAGCCCGATCCAGGGGGCCCGGTCGATGAAGGGGCGGCTCTCGGCGATCATCAGCCCCCACTCGCTTGCCGGGGGCTGGGCGCCGAGGCCGAGGAAGGACAGCGCCGAGCCGAGCAGGATCGCGAAGGTGATGCGCAGCGCCGTCTCGACGATGATCGGCGGCCAGGCATTCGGCAGAATCTCGACCGCGAGGATCCAGGCCGCGCGCTCGCCGCGCGCGCGCGCCGCCTGCACGAAATCCTCCGCCAGCAGCCCGAGCCCGACCGAGCGGACAATCCGCGTCATGATTGGCACATAGACAAGGCCGACCGCGATGATGGTCTTCCAGAGCGCCGGGTCGGTGACCGCGAGCACTAGCAGGCCGAGCAGGATCGGCGGGATCGAGATCAGCACGTCGACCGCGCGCATGATGGTCTCACCCACGGCGCCGCGGTCGAACGCCGCGATCAGTCCGAGCGGAATACCGAACAGCAGGCTGAGCGAGGTCGCGCCGAACCCCATCAGCAGCGAGTAATGCGCGCCGGCGAGTACGCGCGAGAACACGTCGCGGCCGAACTCGTCGGTGCCGAACCAGTGCGTCGTCGAGGGCGGCAGCAGGCGCGAGCGGACCGAGAACATGTCCGGATCGAACGGGGCGATCCACGGGCCGAGCACGGCGAGCACGATGAAGGCACCGACCACGACGGCGCCGAACACCAGCGTGCCGGGAAGCCGGCGCGCACCGCGGAATGCGGCCGCCGTCATGCCGCGCTGCGCCCGTAGCGGATACGCGGGTTCAGCATCGCGTAGACCAAGTCGGCGCCGAGATTGGCGAGCGTGTAGACGGTGGTGACCACCATCATCCCCGCCATCAGCAGCGGGATGTCGTGATGCTCGATCGCGAAGATCAGCATCCGCCCGAGGCCGGGATAGGCGAACACCGTCTCGACCACGACGATGCCGCCGATCAGGATGCCGATATCGACCGCGAGCACGGTGACGGTCGGCAGCAGCGCGTTCGGCAGCGCGTGACGCCGCAGCACCAGCCCTTCCGGCACGCCGCGCGCACGCGCCGCGAGCACATAGCCGCTCTCGAGCGTCTCCAGCATCGAGGAGCGCGTCAGCCGCGAGATATGCGCGATCAGTCCGGAGACGAGGGTGAAGACGGGCAGGATCAGATGCGTCGCCCAGCGCAGCACCCCACCCTCGGCGATCGGGGTGTAGCCGGTGGCCGGCAGCCAGCCGAGCCAGGCGGCGAACAGGATGATCAGCAGGATGCACCAGAAGAACTCGGGCACGGCGATGAAGAAGTACTGCCCGAGCGTCAGAACCCGGTCGGTGATCGTGCCCTTGTGCACGGCCGAATGCACACCGAGCGCGATGCCGATCACCGCGACCAGCACGATGCTGATCGAGGCGAGGATCGCCGACCGGCCGAGCGCCTCGACGATCAGCGGGCCGACCGGACGATCCATCACCAGGGACTCGCCGAAGTCGCCGGCGAGCATGCCGGAGAACCAGCGCCAATACTGCACGTGCAGCGGATCGTTCAGCCCGAGCCGCTGCTCGAGTGTCGCGATCGCCTCGGCGGTCGCGTACTCGCCGAGGATCATGTAGGCGACATTGCCCGGCAGCAGGTGGACGATGCCGAAGATCAGGATCGTCATCGCCCACAGCACGCCGATCACGGCGAGCAGGCGCTGCGCGAGATAGGCCCCCATGCGGCGCTGCCCGGCCGGCTCGGGATCAGGCCGCGTTCCACCCCTTGCGCAGATCGAACCAGCGCATGGGATGGGTCGCGACATCCTGCACGCTCGCGCGATAGGCGCAGGCGAAGTTCACCGAGTAGGCGATGTAGCCGGCCGGATCGGCCGCGAGCGCGCGCTGCATCTCGAGATAGTTCACCTTCTGCTTCTCGGGATCGCCGGTCAGCCGTGCGGCGTCGAGCGCGCGGTCAACCGTCTCGTTCTTGTAGTGCCAGAGCCGCGCATTCCACGTCCCTTGCGAGTGCAGGAACGGATGTGTGCCGGTGTCGATGGTCGGACGGGCGAAGTAGCCGTCGACATAGAACGGCGCCTTCCCCGAGACCTCGGCGTTGTAGCGGCTGAACGGCACGCGCTGTACGTCGAGCTCGAAGCCGCCGGTCCGCGCGAGCTGCTGGAGCGTCACGCCGAGGCGCTCGCGCACCGGTCGGCCCACGGGGACGACGATCGGCACGCGCACGCCGTTCGGATGCCCCGCCTCGCGCAGGAGGCGCCGCGCGCCGGCCGGATCGGCGCGGGTAACGGGAATGTCGGCGGCGAAGAACGGATGGTTCGGCGGGATCGGGCTGTGCGTCGGCGCGCCCTCGCCAAACAGCACGAGCTCGACCACGTCGCGCTTGTCGACGGCCATGTGGAAGGCGCGGCGCACGCGCGGATCGTTGAACGGCGCGATCGCATTGTTCATGATCGCCGCGTCCCACGAGCCGGTGGCGACACTCTCCACCTTCAGCGCACGGTTCTCAGAGAGCGGCTTCACCTGCTCGGGCGGGATGTCCCACACCACGTCCATGTCGCCGGCCTGAAGGGCCGCGATGCGCACGGCCATCTCGGGCACGATCCTGAGCTCGACCGTCTCGAAGCGCGGCATGCCCGACTCGAAATAGTCTGGGAAGCGCGTCAGCACCATCCGGTCGCCGGGCGTGTAGCTGCGCATCGTGAACGGACCGGTGCCGATCGGCGCGGTGGCGAGCGTGTCGAGATGGTCGTGCGGGATGATCTTCACCTGGCGGTCCGACAGGATGTCGGCGAAGCCGCCATAGGGATAGGACAGCCGGAAGACGACCGTGTAGGGATCCGGCGCCTGCATGTCCTCGATCATCATGTAGTTGCTGCGCGGCGCTGCGGCGGTCTCGGGGTCGAGGATGCGGCGGTAGGTCGCGATCACGTCGGTCGCGGTCATCTCGCGGCCGTTGTGGAACTTCACCCCGCGGCGGAGCCTGAAGGTCCAGGTCTTCAGGTCCTCGCTGAACGTCCAGCTTTCGGCGAGATCGGGCTCGATCGCGAGATCCTCGCGCATCCGCGTCAGGCCGTTGAACACGAGATTGTCGTAGATGTACTCCTCGCCCAGGGTAGTCTTGGCCGGGTCGAGCGTGCGCAGCGACGTGCCGAGCGCGATCCGCAGGTTGCCGCTGGCCTGCGCGGAGGCGCGCTGCGGCACGAAGAACGGTGCGACGAGTGTGGCGGCACCGAGATGGCGACGGGTCAGGCGAAGCATTGGCAGCCTCCTTTTCTGCGCGCGGCCGCGGCCGCGTCTCTCATGACGAGCCTTGCGCGCGGTCAGGTTCGACCGCGCGGATCACAAACTCCTCCATCCAGGGCTGGTACTCCTCCCACAGCGCGCGCAGGCGGGGAACCGGATCCGCACCGTTGTCCACGCGCAGATCGACCAGCGGGAAGCTCTCGCAGTGCACGACCAGCAGCACCGCCGACAACACCGGGCCGTGCTCGCCGCCGGCGGCGAGCCCAGCCTCCAGCCCGCTGAGCAGCCGCTCGGCCAGCAGCGCGGACGGATCGGCGCCGAACGCGTCCGCCATGGCTTGAGGGACGCGATCATTGGCGAGAATGTTGCCGATCGCGATGCAGTCCGGCGTGTGGCCCGCGCCGAAGGCGGGCTTGACCTTGGTGCCGTGGAAATGCGCCGTGCGCCCGGCGGCGTCGATTGCCGCGAGCTGGCGCCAAGCATGATCCGCCGTCGAGGCGACGAGTGCCTCGACCGTCTCCTGCGCGGTGCAGCCCGAGCGCAGCAGGGCGATCCCGCGCGGGCCGAGGCGCGGATCGGTACGATGCTGCGTCAGCACCGCGCCCACGCCCGCCGCACAGAACGGCACGCGCGAGCCGACTGCGATGTTCGAGGTCGAGACGGCGGCGCCGAACTGGCCAGTTCGCGCGCACCGACCGATCAGCGAGAAGGTCATCATCCCCCTAGCGTCGCGGTGGCCAGCGTTCCGGCGCCGTGATCCCGTTCGCTCCGGATCGGCACCGTGTCTCCCGCGGTCATTCAACGCGCGGGCCACCTCCATGTCCAGTCCTGACGTATCGGCACGCGGCCGGTTGCGCATTTGCCGCATCGGTGCTCGCATGCGCGTCTGAACAGTCCGGGGAGAGGAGCATGGCGCATCTTCGTCTGCGCAAGTTCAACACGCGCGACGTGTACGGCCCGCAGGCCCTGGACAACGACGTGTGCATGGTCGTGCGCGCGGGGAACCACGTCTATCTGCGTGGCCAGACCGGGTTCGATCTCCAGAACCGTTTCGTCGGCGCGGGCGATCCCGCCGCCCAGGCCGAGCAGGCCATGTCGAACGCCAAGGTGCTGCTCGAGGAGGCGGGGGCGAAGGTGGAGCACATCGTCCAGCTGCACATCTACCTGCTTGACCGCGCGCATCGCAACCTCGTCTATCCGGTGATCGGGCGCCACCTGAAGGGCGTGTTCCCGGTGATGACGGGACTGATCATCGCCGGGCTCGCGATCCCGGAGATGCTGGTCGAGATCGACGTGACCGCGGTGATCCCGGCGGAGGAGCGCTAGTCGGGCGTGGTGTCAGCCGGAGGTCAGGCGCGCGATCGTTGCCATATCGAGGCGAGGCGGCAGCGCAGCGCCGGAGCAGGCGGCGAGCAGGACCGCGGCGGTGACCGAGGCCGCTGTCTTGAGCTGGTGCGGATGCACCTTGTCGCGCGTGTCGGCGCGGGTGAGCAACAGCGACAGCGCCGAGCCGGGCCGCTCGAACCCGGCGCAGAGGCGGAAGGCGGGGATGCCCGCGCGCAGATAGTTCGCGTGATCCGAATTGCCCATGAAGCCAGGATGAAGCCCGACGGAGAGGCCGGCAGGCGCAAGGGCTGTGCGCAGGAACGCGTCCATGCCCGGCACACCGCTGGTGAGCGCGGTGAGCGTATCGTCGCCGGCGACGGAGTCGAGATTGACGTTCAGCACGCGGCGCGCACGGTCCGCCTCCGGCATGGTCGCGAGATGCGCCTCGGACCCGGCGAGCGCCCACTCCTCGATCGTGAACAACCCGATCTCGATCCCGCGCGGGAGATCGGGCACGACATCGGCGAGCGCCTCGGCGGCCGCGAGCGCGCAGGCCAGCCCCGAGGCGTTGTCGATCGCGCTCTCGGCGAGGTCGTGGCCGTCGATATGCGCCGACAGCACGACCAGCGCCTCGCCCGTGCCTGGGATCGTGGCGAGCAGGTTCGTCGCCTCAGCGTCGGCGAAGACGCCGTCGACATGCAGGGTGACGGGCCGCCCGTCGAGCGCGGCGAGGCGGGCGGCCTCCTCGAAGCCGACGCCGACGCAGGGGATGTGCCCGGCCCCGCCATCGCCCGACGAGCCTGTAACCGGCCCGACCCCGGGCAGGTGGGCGGCGATCAGGAACCCGGCCGCGCCGGCGGCGCGCGCGGCATCGTATTTGCGCCGGCGATGCACATGGTCGCGCCCCAGCATGAACTCGTGGCGCACGAGAACGATCGCGCCGCGCACCGTTTTGCCCGCGCGCGCGATGTCGACCGGCGTGCCGCGGCCGAGATCGACCAGCGGCGCGGTCAGCCCGGCCGCCGCCGTGGCGACCGAGCGGACCAGCGCGTGCGCCGCGAGCGCCTGCCCGTCCGGCAGCGTCACGCGCGCAGGGCCCCGTGTCCAGCCGCGATAGGGCACGGGCTCGCGCCGGACGGGGGCGATTGTGCTCAGCCGCTCGGCCAGGAACGCCTGCGCGCGCGCCTCGCTCGCAGTGCCGGCGAAGCGCCCGCCGAAGTCGCAGAGCGCGTGGAAACCCTCGACGATGCGCGGGCTTGCCCAGATGCGTCCGAGCACCGCTTCAAGCACCGCCGATCCGGAAACCGCCACCCTACCCTCCATGCCGTCACGGGAGAGCGCCATGTCCGACCCCAAGGCCCACGAAGCCGCCCTGGCACCCGCCCTGCCGGACATCCTCGCCATGGCGCAGCGCGTTGTCGATATCGACAGCGGCAGCTACGACGCGGCGGGCGTGAACGCCGTCATCGACATCTGGGCCGGCATGCTGCGCGGCCTCGGCTTCGCGGTCGAGCGTGCGCCGCTGCCCGGGCGCGGCGAACAGATGACCGCCGAGCTCGCGCTCGGCAACGGCCCGCGGCTGCTGATCCTCGGCCACGCCGACACGGTCTGGCCAGCCGGAACGGTTGCGCAGTGGCCGTTCGCGCGCACGGGCGACCGGATCACCGGTCCCGGCGTGGGCGACATGAAGACCAACGTGGTGATGGCGCTGTTCGTGCTGCGCCATCTGCTCGGCGAGGGCCTCACCGGGCTCGGCAGCATCATGATGCTGATCGTGCCGGACGAGGAGATCGGCAGCCCGCAGAGCCGCGACTGGATCGAGTCACATGCGCGACGCGCCG
>NZ_JBHYDW010000131.1:0-12708 GCF_051860475.1 Elioraea sp.
CACCGAGGCGGCGAAGGAGGCGGCCGAGATCGTGCTCGCCGACGACAACTTCGCCACCGTCGCCGCCGCCGTGCGCGAAGGCCGCACGGTGTACGACAACCTCAAGAAGACGCTGCTGTTTATCCTGCCCACCAATGGCGGCCAGGCGATGACGGTGGTGGCCGCCGTGCTGGTCGGCCTCTCGGTGCTGCCGGTGACCCCGGTGCAGATCCTGTGGGTGAATCTCGTCGTCGCGGTGACGCTCGCGCTCGCGCTCGCCTTCGAGCCGGCCGAGCCCGACCTGATGAGCCGCCCGCCGCGCATGCCCGACGAGCCGATCCTGTCGGCGCTGCTGCTGTGGCGGGTCGGGCTTGTCTCGGGGATCCTCGCGGCCGCAACGATCGCCGCCTTCCTGGTCGAGTACATGGCCGACAAGCCGATCGAGGTCGCGCGCGGCGCCGCCGTCACCGCCCTTATCGCCGGGCAGGCCGCCTATCTGTTCAATGCCCGCTTCTTCCGCCGCTCCAGCCTCTCGCTCGACGCGCTGACCGGCAACCGCGCCGTGCTGATCGCGATCGGCCTGATCGTGGTCCTGCACGGCCTGTTCCTGTTCGCCCCGCCGATGCAGACGCTGTTCGCCGTCGCCCCACCCGACCCTTCGGGCTGGCTGATGGCACTTGCCGCCGGCGGCGTCGTGTTCGGCGTGGTCGAGATCGAGAAGGCGCTGATGCGGCGCGCGCCGGCTACGCCGTCCGCCCGCCATCCACCGGAAGCAGAACGCCCGTGATGAAGCTGGAGGCCGAATCGGCGAGCCACACCGCGGCATTGGCGATGTCGGAGGGCTGGCTCATCCGCCCGATCGGGATGGTGGCGACGAACTTCGCCCGGTTCTCCGGCGTGTCCTCCATGCCCATGAACTCGGTCAGCAGTGCGGTGGCACCCATCACCGGGCAGATCGCGTTCACCCGGATGTTGTCCTTGGCGAGTTCCTGCGCCATCGCCTGGGTGATCGTGTTCACCGCGCCCTTGCTGCCGTTGTACCAGGTGAGGCCGGGGCGCGGGCGGATGCCGGCGGTCGACGAGATGTTGATGATCGACCCGCCCTTGCCTTGCTTGCGCAGCGTCGGCACCGCGGCCTGTGTCATCCAGTAGATCGACTTCACGTTGACCGCATAGACGCGATCGAACTCCGCCTCGGTGACGTCGAGGATCGGCTTGTTCCTGTGCGTCGTGCCGGCGTTGTTGACGACCACGTCGAGGCTGCCGAAGGCGTCGAGCGCGCGGTCCACCATCGCCTGGCAGTCGGGACCTTTCGACACGTCGCCGCCGATCGCGACCGCGAGATTGCCGAGCTCGCCCGCCACGCGCTGCGCGCCTTCAAGGTTCAGGTCGGCGACCACCACCTTGCAGCCCTCGGCCGCATAGGCGCGCGCGATCCCCTCGCCGAAGCCCGAGGCCGCACCCGTCACGACCGCCACCTTGCCCTGAAGCCGCATCGCGCCGTCTCCTCCTGATCGTCGGGCGGACGCTAGGGCGGCGCGTGCGGAGGGGCAAGACGGCTCAGGCGCGGTAGAACGCCGCCGCCGTGTCGTGCAGCGCGGCGCGCGCGAGCGCGGCGCCGAGCACGGTCTCGATCAGGGCGATGTCCGCGTCCGCAAACGGCCGGTCGGCGCGCATCGAGGGCAGGTCGGTCGCCGCCATCATCGCGTGCGGCGCGGCGCTCGCGATCGCCTCCATCGCCGCTGCCGGGTCGAGCCGTACCCGGCCGAACCCGGTCGCCTTCACCTTGGCCCCGGCGCGCGCGAGATCGCAGGTGACCGGCAGCCCGGCAGCCGTCATGCCGAGATGGTCGATCACGATCCGCAGCCGCGCGAGCGCGGCGGCATGCGGGGCGAGCGTCGAGGCGTCGGTGTAGATCTCGGCGTGCAGCCCGTGCGCGGCGGCGCGGCGCGCATGTTCCAGCATCGTCCCGATCGTCCAGGCGGCGTTGCGGTAGAGATTGAAGCGCACACCCCGCACGCCCGCGGCGGCGAGCGCCGCCAGTGCCGCGTCGTCGCGCGCCGGGTCGGCCGCGGCGACGACGACGAATCGCGGGCCGAGCGTGCGGGCCGCCGCCAGCAGCGGCGCCGGGTCAGGCCCCTGCGGCGAGGCGGCGACCACCGCGCCGCCGACCACACCGAGCGGCGCGACGCGCGCGCGGTACTGGGCCGCGGTGAAGTGCTCCGGCACGAAGCCGTGGTTCGCGACCAGCGGATCGGCCGGATCGAAGACGTGGAAATGCGCGTCGAACATCATGTCGCGGTGGCGCGGTAGCGGAAGCGGTCGGCGCGGCCCCAGGCGCGGCGTGCCTCGATCGCGACGCCGTCGGCGGTGAAGGCCACCCGGCTGACCTCCACCACCGGCTCGCCCGTGACGATGCCGAGCCGTTGCGCGAGCGCGGCATCGGCCCGGCCCACCGTGATCTCGTCCTCCACCCGCGCGACCGCGCGCGCGCACTCGCTTTCATAGAGCGGGTAGAGCAGCGCGCCGAAGGACTCCGGTGATCGTTTCGTCAGCCGGGCGAAATCGGGCAGCCGGAGCCAGATCTCCTCCACCAGCAGCGGCGACCCGGCCCAGCGCCGCACCCGGTCGAGCCGGAGCCCACGCAGCCCCGGCGCGACGCCGAGGCCACGCGCGGCCCACGCCGGCAGCGGCGCGACCGCGCGGGCCAGGATGCGGCTCTCGGGCACGATCCCGGCCCCGCCCTCGCGTTCGGCCTGGCGGAAGAAGCGCAACATCGAGCCGCGCAGCGCCGGGCGGCGCACGAACGTGCCGCGGCCCTGCCGGCGCTCCACCAGCCCCTCACGTGCGAGCTGCTCGAACGCACGGCGCAGCGTGTTCACCGCCACGCCGTAGGCGGCCGCGAGCGCCGCTTCGGATGGCAGCGCGGTGTCGGGCGGCCACTCGCCGGCCGCGAGCCGGCGCGCGAGGTCGTCGCGCAGGCGCGCGTGCAGCGGCAAGCGGGGATCGGGCGGGGTGCGGGCCGGCGCGGGCATGGAGCGGCAGTGTGGGGGCAGCGGTGGACACTCGCAAGATCGATCATTCAGTCCTTTGCAGGACTTGCGCAGTCGTGCATGATCCTCCCAACCGCACACCAAGGGAGGACCGTCATGCCCCGCCTCACCCGACGCGCCACGCTCGCCGCCGTGCTCGCCGCACCCGCGATCGCGCATGCGCAGGGCTTCCCCACCCGCCCGGTGCGCATGGTCGTGCCCTACCCGCCCGGCGGCGGCGCCGATACCGCTGCCCGGCTGATCGCCGAACCCATGGCCGCAATGCTCGGCCAGCCCGTCGTGGTCGAGAACCGCGGTGGCGCCGGTGGCTCGATCGGCGCCGGCGTGGTCGCGCAGGCGCCGGCGGACGGCCACACGATCCTGCTCGATGCCGGCGCGCACGTGGTCAATCCCGCGATCCTGCGCGGCCTGCCCTTCGACTACGCCACCGCCTTCGCCCCGATCACCCAGGTGACGGTCTGGCCGCAACTCCTCGTCGTGAACGCCGAGTTCCCCGCGCGCACGCTCGCCGAATTCGTGGAGCAGGCGAAGACGCGCCAGGGCGGGCTCAGCTTCGGCAGTTCGGGCAACGCCACCTCGTCCCATCTCGCCGGCGCGCTGTTCGCCCAGGCCGCCGGGTTCGAACTCGTGCACGTGCCCTATCGCGGTGGCGGCCCGGCCGTGCAGGACCTGCTCGGCGGCAACATCCACTGGCACATGGCGACCGTCGCCTCCTCGCTCGGTCATATCCAGGCCGGACGACTGCGCGCGCTCGGCACGACCCACACCGCGCGCGTGCCGACGCTGCTCGAGGTGCCGACCATCGCCGAGAGCGGCTATGCGGGCTATACGTTGAACGAGTGGAACGGGCTCTACGCCCCCGCCGGCACGCCCGAGCCCGCGCTCGACCGGCTGCACGCGGCGACCCTGCATGCGCTCGCGCAGGATGTCGTGAAACAGCGGATCGAAACGCTCGGCGCGCTCACCGTCGGCAGCCCGCGCGCCGAGTTCACGCGCTTCGTCTCGGAGGGCCGCACGCGCATGGCCCGCCTCGTCGCGGAGGCCAGGATCAGCATCGACTGATCCCCCGTTTGCGCGCGCGCGTCGCCTGCGCTTAGCTCCCCCGCGCCAGGGCGAGGGGGAGCGAGCGGACCGCGATGGTGACGATCGAACGCGTCGAGGCCTTCGCCATCCGCTCCGACCTGGTCGGCGGCCCCGGCGTCACGAAGCCCCGCCGGCCGGCCTGGACCGCGGAGGCCGAGGTCGCCGGACCGATGTCGCGCCACCCGCGCTACAAGCGGCTGCGCGCGGCGTGGCGCCCCGCCTGGCCCGGCGTCGGCTGCCTCGTCACCGCCTCGGACGGCACCTGGGGCTTCGGCATCAGCCGCTACGCCGATCCGGTGATCGCGACCATCAACACCCATCTCGGCCCCCTGCTGATCGGCGAGCCCGCCCTCGCGACCGAACGGGTCTGGGACATGATGACGCGCATGGCCTCGCCCTACTCCCCGGCCGGGCTCGCCGCCTACGCGATCAGCGCGATCGACCTCGCGCTGTGGGACCTCAAGGGCAAGCTGCTCGGCGCGCCGGTCTGGAGTCTGATCGGCGGACCGTCCCGCCCGCACATCGACTGCTACGCCACCGGCAACGACACCGACTGGCACATGGAATTGGGCTTCCGCGCGACCAAGCTCGCCTGTCCGCACGGGCCCGCCGACGGGCTCGCCGGACTCGACGCGAACGAGGCGCTGGTCGCACGCACGCGCGACCTGATCGGGCGCGAGGTCGAGCTGATGCTCGATTGCTGGATGGCGTTCGACCTCGAATACACCGTGCGGATCGCGGAACGGCTCCGCGCTTACGGCCTGCGCTGGATCGAGGATTGCCTGACACCCGAGGACCTCGACGGCCATGAGGCGCTGCGCCGGCGCCTGCCCTGGATGGGCTACGCCACCGGCGAGCACTGGTACATGCCGCAACCCTTCCTGCACGCCGCCGCGCGCCGGCTCGCCGACGTGCTGCAACCCGACATCGCCTGGGTCGGCGGGCTGACCGCCACCTTGCGCATCGCCGCGATCGCCGACGCCGCCGGCATCGCGGTCATTCCGCATGCGGGCATGAACACGCCCTACGGCCAGCATTTCGGCTACGCCGCGCCCGGCGCACCGATGGGCGAGATGTTCATCGGCACCCCGCCCGGCGTGCCGCTTGCCGAGACCAGGCTGCTTCCCGGCATGGCCGTGCCGGTCGATGGCCGGCTCGTGCCCTCCGACGCACCGGGCTTCGGGCTCGGCGTCGATCTCGACGGCATCGCCGCCATGCGGCCTTGACCGACCGCCGGCGCGGTCGTCCCATGCGCGGCATCAACACGGAGGAGGGAACGATGAGGATCGGCAGGCGCAGCATGCTCGCAGGCACGATGGGCGGACTGGCACTCGCGGGCACCGCGCGCGCGGCGGACCTGCCGGGCGGCCCCACGCGCATCGTCGTCCCCGCCCCGCCCGGCGCCTTCAACGACGCCTTCGCCCGCCTGATCGCCGAACGCCTCGCCCCCGTGATCGGCCACTCCTGCGTGGTGGACAACAAGCCCGGCGCCGGCGGCTCGATCGGCACGCGCGAGGTGATCCAGGCGCGCCCCGACGGCCGCACACTCGGCATCGGCAACACGGCGACGCTGGCCGTCAACCCCACCGTCTATCCGACCGCGGGCGATCCGCTGAAGGACCTCACGCCGATCGCGCTCTGCGCCCGCATCATGACCGTGCTGACCGTCAACCCTGATCTCGGCGTCAATTCGGTGCGGGACCTGATCGCGCTCGCGAAGTCGAAGCCCGGGCAACTCAACTACGGCATGCCCGGCGTCGGCAGCTCGGTGCACCTGATGTTCGAGACGTTCAAGCTCCAGACCGGTACCGACATCGTCGCGATCCCGTATCGCGGCTCGGCGCCGGTGATGACCGCCTTCCTCGCCGGCGAGGTGCCGATCATCTTCGAGGGCGTCGGCACCATGGTGCCGCACATCCAGTCCGGCAAGGCCAAGCCGCTTGCCGTGTCTGCGCGCGAGCGGCACCCGGCACTGCCCGATGTGCCGACGATGGAGGAAGCCGGCGTGCCCGGCTTCGAGATGATGATCTGGTTCGGCGTGATCGCTCCTGCAGGGATTCCCGCGGCGATGCGCGACCGGCTCTCGCGCGAGATCGTCGCCATCACCGAGAGCGCCGAGGTCGCCGCGCAGATCACCCGCATGGGCGGGCAGGTCTGGACCGGCGATGCCGCACGGTTCGCGGCACTGATCGCGTCCGACAAGGACCGCGGGGCGCGGGCGGTGACGGCCGCGGGTATTCCGCCGCCCTGCCTGGGGCACACGGGGGCGAAGGGGGCCGCAAGGCCCCCTTCGCGCATCCCCCGGGAACCGCGGCTACGCCGCCTGCTCCTCCTCGGCCTCTTCCTTCGGCTCGGGCTTCGGACCGCTGTCCTGACCCTTCGCGTCATGATCGCGCTCGACCAGCTCGATCACCGCCATCGCCGCCATGTCGCCGTAGCGGAAGCCCGCCTTGAGAACGCGGCAATAGCCGCCAGGGCGCGCCTGGTAGCGCTCCGCCAGCGGGCCGAACAGCTTCGCCACGATCGCGTCGTCACGCAGCTGCGCATAGGCGAGCCTGCGCGCATGCAACCCGCCCCGCTTGCCGAGCGTGATCAGCTTCTCGGCAACCGGCCGCAGCGCCTTCGCCTTCGGCAGCGTGGTGGTGATCTGCTCGTGCTTGATCAGCGCAGCCGCGAGATTGCGGAACATCGCCGCGCGATGCGTGCTCGTCACGCTGAGCTTGGTGCCGCCGACACGGTGGCGCATGGTCGTCTACCCTTCTTCCTCAGGCGGCCCTCAATAGGGCTCCTCGAGCTTCTTCGCCAGATCCTCGATGTTCTCGGGCGGCCAGCCCGGCACCGTCATGCCGAGCCCGAGCCCCATCGCGGCCAGCACCTCCTTGATCTCGTTCAGCGACTTCCGCCCGAAATTGGGCGTGCGCAGCATCTCCTGCTCGGTCTTCTGCACCAGGTCGCCGATATAGACGATGTTGTCGTTCTTCAGGCAGTTCGCCGAGCGCACCGACAGCTCGAGCTCGTCCACCTTGCGCAGCAGGTTGCGGTTGAACGGCAGATCGTCGCGATGCTCCTCGGCCGAGATCTGGCGCGGCTCCTCGAAGTTGATGAACAGCTGGAGCTGGTCCTGGATGATGCGCGCAGCGAGCGCCACCGCATCCTCGGCCCCGATCGTACCGTTCGTCTCGACCGTCAGCAGCAGCCGGTCGAAGTTCGTCACCTGGCCGACGCGGGTCGGCTCCACGCGATAGGCGACACGGCGCACCGGCGAGTAGATCGCATCGACCGGGATCAGCCCGATCGGCGCATCCTCGGCCCGGTTCTCGGCGGCCGGCACATAGCCCTTGCCGGCATTCACCGTGAACTCCATGCCCAGCTTCACGCCGTCATCCAGCGTGCACAGCACCAGCTCGGGGTTCAGGATCTCGATGTCGTGCCCGGCCTCGATCTGGCTCGCGCGCACCTCGCCCGGGCCGGTCGCCGACAGCGTCATCCGCCGCGGCCCGTCCGAATGCATCCGGATCGCGAGCTGCTTGATGTTCAGCACGATGTCGGTGACGTCCTCGCGCACGCCCGGGATCGAGCTGAACTCGTGCAGCACGCCGTCGATCTGCACCGCCGTCACCGCCGCTCCCTGGAGCGAGGACAGCAGCACGCGGCGCAGCGCGTTGCCCAGCGTCATGCCGAAGCCACGCTCCAGCGGCTCGGCGATCACGGTCGCCACCCGGTGCGGATCGTGCCCGGGATCGATCTCCAGCTTGCTCGGCTTGATCAGGGCCTGCCAATTCTTCTGCAGCACGGGTGAACCTCTCGCCCTCGTCCTGCGGTCCGTCGCCCGCGCCCGTCTCGGCGCTGCGTGTCGCTCTCCCCGCCCGGAACCGCCTCACGGGGACGGGGCGCGGCATCCCGCCGCACCCCGCAATGAATGCGTCGCTCAGACCCGCCGGCGCTTGCGCGGCCGGCAGCCATTGTGCGGAATCGGCGTCACGTCCTTGATCGCGGTGATCTGGAAGCCGACCGCCTGCAACGCGCGGAGCGCGCTCTCGCGGCCCGAGCCGGGGCCCGACACCTCGACCTCCAGCACCTCCATCCCGTGCTCGCGCGCCTTCCGGCCCGCATCCTCGGCCGCGACCTGCGCGGCGTAGGGGGTGGACTTGCGGCTGCCCTTGAACCCCATCATCCCGGACGAGGACCAGGAGATCGCGTTCCCCTGCGCGTCGGTGATCGTGATCATGGTGTTGTTGAAGGACGCGTTCACGTGGGCGACACCCGACGTGATGTTCTTCCGCTCCTTCTTGCGCGGGCGCGCGGCAGGCTTCGCCATGGGTGGTCTCTGTCCTCGGTCTCTGGTCCCGGCGTATGCGTAGCCGCAGCGGCTACTTCGTCGCCTTCTTCTTGCCGGCGATCGGCACGGCCTTGCCTTTGCGGGTGCGGGCGTTGGTGTGGGTGCGCTGGCCGCGCACCGGCAGGCCGCGCCGGTGGCGCAGGCCCCGATAGCAGCCGAGATCCATCAGCCGCTTGATGTTCATCGCGACCTCGCGCCGCAGGTCGCCCTCGACCCGGTAGGTGCGGTCGATCAGCTCGCGGATGCGGAGGATCTCCTCATCCGTCAGCTGGTTCACCCGGCGGTCGTCGGGGATGTTCAGCGCCTCGCAGATCTCCTGCGCCTTCGCCGGCCCGATGCCGTAGATGTAACGCAGCGAGATCGTCACCCGCTTGTTGGTCGGAATGTTCACGCCGGCGATGCGCGCCACGTCCCCGCTCCACGTCCTGGCCCATGCACGCCTCCGGGGGGCGCGCCCGATCCCGCCGGCCCAGGGCCGTGGCGGCGGGGTTCTCTCAGCACAAACGACGACGGCGGCCGACCCGGAGGGCCGCCGGAGGACGCGCACTATAGGCCGCGCGGCCCCGCTGTCAACGCCGCCCGGCGCGGGGGAGCCGCCCCCGACCCTGGCGGAAACCCAGTCTCACCGCGCCAGGGCAGCCTCGATCTGGCGCGTCACCTCGTCCATCCCGGCCATGCCGTCCACGCTGACCAGCCGCCCCTCCGCCTCATAGTAGGGCAGCAGCGGCGCGGTCTGGCGGTGATACGCCTCGAGCCGTGCGGTGACCGTCTCGGCCCGGTCGTCGGCGCGGCGGCTGAACTCGGTGCCGCCGCACTCGTCGCACACGCCCTCCACCTTCGGGCGCTTGAAGCTGTCGTGGTAGCCGGCGCCGCAGTTGGCGCAGGTGAAGCGCCCGGCGATCCGCGCGACCAGCGCGGCATCGTCCACCTTGAGCTCGATCACGCGATCCAGCCCCCGCCCCTTCCCGGCCAGCATCCGGTCAAGCGCCTTGGCCTGCGCGAGCGTGCGCGGGAACCCGTCGAGAATGAACCCGTTCGCGCAGTCCGGCGCCTCGATCCGCTTGCCCAGCATCTCGGTGATCAGCGCGTCCGGCACCAGCGCACCGGACTCCATGATCGACTTCGCCTGCCGGCCGATCTCGCTGCCCGAGGCGACCTCGGCGCGCAGCATGTCGCCCGTGCTGATCTGCGCGATGCCGTGCTTGCCCTCCAGCCGCTTGGCCTGGGTGCCCTTCCCCGCCCCGGGTGGGCCGAGCAGGATCAAGTTCACTTGCGCGCCCCGCGCAGTCGCGCCTTCTTGATCAGCCCCTCGTACTGGTGCGCGATCAGGTGCGACTGGATCTGCGCCACCGTGTCGATCGTGACCGTGACGATGATCAGCAGCGAGGTGCCGCCGAAATAGAACGGCACGGCATAGCGCGAGATCAGGAACTCCGGCAGCATGCAGACGATCACCAGGTAGATCGCGCCCACCGTGGTCAGCCGCGTCAGCACGTAGTCGAAGTACTCGGCGGTGTTCTGCCCGGGCCGGATGCCTGGGATGAAGCCGCCGTACTTCTTCAGGTTGTCCGCCGTCTCGGTCGGGTTGAACACCACCGCGGTGTAGAAGAACGCGAAGAACGCGATCATCGCCGCGTAGAGGATCATGTAGAGCGGCTGGCCATGCGCCAGCGCCGCCGTGACCGGCTGCAGCCATTCCGGCCCGCCCTCGGCCGAGAACCCGGCGACCGTCACCGGCAGCAGCAGCAGGGAGGAGGCGAAGATCGGCGGGATCACGCCGGCGGTGTTGATCTTCAGCGGCAGATGCGTCGAGTCGCCGCCGAACATCCGGTTGCCGACCTGGCGCTTCGGGTACTGCACGATGATGCGCCGCTGCGCGCGTTCGATGAACACCACCGCGCCGATCACCAACACCGCCATCACCATCAGGAACAGCAGCACGAAGGTGCTGATCGCGCCCGTGCGGCCGAGCTCCAGCGTCGCCGCCAGCGCCGAGGGCAGGTTGGCGACGATGCCCGAGAAGATGATCAGCGAGATGCCGTTGCCGACCCCGCGCGCGGTGATCTGCTCGCCGAGCCACATCAGGAAGATCGTGCCGCCGACCAGCGTCACCACGGCCGAGAAGCGGAAGAACAGGCCCGGTTCCGCCACGGCCGGTCCGGCCGTGCCGGTGATCCCTTCCAGCCCGACCGAGATGCCATAGGCCTGCACGGTCGCGATCACGACGGTCAAGTAGCGGGTGTACTGGTTGATCTTCTTGCGCCCCTGCTCGCCCTCCTTCTTGAGCTGTTCGAGCGTGGGGCTCGCCGCCGTCATCAGCTGCATGATGATGGCGGCCGAGATGTACGGCATGATGTTGAGCGCGAACACCGTCATGCGGCCGAGCGCGCCGCCGGTGAACATGTCGAACATGCCGAGGATGCCGCCGCCATGGGTGCGCACGAGCTCGGCCATCACCGAGGCATCGATCCCCGGCACGGGGATGTAGGTGCCGATCCGGTAGACGATCAGCACGCCGAGCGTGAACCACAGGCGCTTCTTGAGTTCGGTCGCCTTGGCGAAGGCACCGAAGTTCAGATTGGCGGCAAGCTGTTCGGCGGCCGAGGCCATGGATGCTCCGATCGATCAGATCTGCGGGGGCCGGAAGGCAACCTGCCCGCCCCGCGCCGGTGCAATCAAGCGCCGATGCGCCGCACCCGCCATGAGGTGAACGGGACCGCCCCTGGTTCCCGCGCCGCGCCGGCTCAGTCCCCGGCCGGTGCCGGCGCGGAGATCAGCGTCACCGTGCCGCCGGCGGCCTCGACCGCCGCCACCGCCGCCGCCGAGGCGCCGGTGACCGTGAGCGTCAGCGGCCGCGACACCGAGCCGACCGCGAGCAGGCGCACGCCCGCGACCTTGCCCTTGCGCACCAGCCCGGCCGCGCGCAGCGCGGCCTCGTCGATCGGCCGCTCGGCATCGATCCGCCCGGCCTCGATCGCCTGCTCGAGCCGCGCGAGGTTGAGCGGGCTGTAGACCTTGCGGGTCAACGGCTCGAAGCCGCGCTTGGGCAGGCGCCGGTAGATCGGCAGCTGCCCGCCCTCGAACCCGTTCAGCGCCACGCCCGTGCGCGCCTTCTGGCCCTTCACGCCGCGGCCCGAGGTCTTGCCCTTGCCCGAGCCGATCCCGCGCCCGACGCGCTTGAACTTGGAGCGCGCGCCCGGATTGTCGCGCAGGTCATTGAGCTTCATCGCACTCTCTCCCGGTGGGATGCGGCGGGCATCAGCCCGCCACCTCCTCCACCTTCACCAGATGCGCCACCTTGCGGATCATCCCCCGCACCGATGGCGTGTCCTCAAGCTCGCGCGTCCGGTTCAGCTTGTTCAGCCCGAGCCCGATCAGCGTCTCGCGCTGGCTCGCGAGCCGGTTGATCGGGCTGCCCACTTGCGTGACGCGCACGCGCTTCGTCGTCTCAGGCATCGGCGGCCTCCCGCGTCTCGGGGGCGGCGTGCTCGCGGCGGCCGATCAGGTCGGACACCTTCTTGCCGCGCCGCGCGGCGACGCTGCGCGGGTTGTTGACGTTCTTCAGCGCCGCGAAGGTCGCCTTGACCATGTTGTGCGGGTTGGTGGTGCCGAGCGACTTCGCCACCACGTCACCCATCCCCATGGTCTCGAACACCGCGCGCATCGGCCCGCCGGCGATGATGCCGGTGCCGGCCGGGGCGGCGCGCAGCACCACGCGGCCGGCGCCGAAATGCCCGATCACGTCGTGGTGCAGCGTGCGGCCCTCGCGCATCGGCACGCGGATCATCGACCGCTTGGCCGAGTCCGTCGCCTTGCGGATCGCCTCCGGCACCTCGCGCGCCTTGCCGGTGCCGAGCCCCACGCGGCCCTTCTTGTCGCCGACCACGACCAGCGCGGCGAAGGCGAAGCGCCGCCCGCCCTTCACCACCTTCGCGACGCGGTTGATCGCGACCAGCTTGTCGACCAGGTCGTCGCCGTCGCGGTCGCGATCGCGCCGGTCGCGGCCTTCCCTCGGTTCCCGTGCCATACGTCCGGCCCCTCGCGTGTTCAGAACGCCAGCCCGCCTTCACGGGCGGCATCGGCCAGCGCCTTGACGCGGCCATGGTAGAGATAGGCGCCGCGGTCGAACACCACGGCGGAGACACCGGCGGCCTTGGCGCGCTCGGCGAGCGCGCGGCCGACCGCCGCGGCGGCCGCCTTGTCCGCACCGGTGCGCAGCGTCCCCTTCAGGTCGGGGTCGCGCGAGGAGGCCGC
>NZ_JBHYDW010000132.1:0-11066 GCF_051860475.1 Elioraea sp.
CGCGAGCAGATGCGCGGTGAGCAGCCCCACCACGCCGGCACCGATCACCAGCACGCGCTCGCCCGGCAGGGCGGTCGCGTCCCAGGCGATGTTCAGTGCCGTCTCCATGTTGGCAGCGAGCACGGCACGGCGCGTCGGCACCGCCTCGGGCACCGTGGTCAGCATCGCCGCGGGGACGACGAACCGATCCTGGTGCGGGTGGAGGCAGAACACGCGTCGGCCGACGAGCGCGTCCGGTCCGTGCTCGACGACGCCGACCGCGCTGTAGCCGTATTTCACGGGGAACGGGAACTGGCCCGCCTGGAACGGGCAGCGCATCGTCGCGTACTGGCTTTCGGGCACGCGCCCGGCGAACACCAGTGCCTCGGTGCCGCGCGACACCCCGGTCGCAAGCGTGCGCACGAGGGCTTCGCCGTCGCCGGGTGGCGGTAGCGTCTCCGCGCGCAGCGCGCCCCTGCCGGATGCCACGGCCCAGAATGCGCGCGCGCTCATGACGTGGTGCGCCGACCGATCGCGCAGTCGAACAGCATGTCGTCGCCGAGACGATGCGGGACCAGCGGGAAGCGAATTCCCTGTTCGGGGCGCAGCAGCTCGGGGAGCGCAAGTGCCGGGATGCCGCTTCCCAGCAGCAACGGCGCGACCGCGACGTGCAGCCGGTCGATCAGCCCGGCGGCGAGAAACCGCCCGATCGTGACGCCGCCGCCCTCGACGAACAGATGCGTCAGCCCGCGCGCGCGGAGGGCGGTGACGAGCGCGTGAAGATCGAGCCCGCGTCCGGTGCGTGGCAGCCGAAGGATCTCGGCACCGCCGCACGGCCTGGCGGCATCCTCGGCGCAGGCGAGGAGCGTCGGCAGCCCATCCTGGAACACGAGATGGCCGTGATGCAGGCGACGGTCGGTGTCGAGCACCACGCGCACGGGGCTCTCGCCCTCGACCTCGCGCGTGGTGAGCCGCGGATCGTCGTGGCGCACCGTGCCGGCGCCGACGATGATCGCGTGGTGCAGCGCGCGCAGCCGGTGCGTGTGCACGATGTCCGATTCACCGCTGATCCAGCGCGACACCCCCGAGGCGGTGGCGATCCGTCCGTCCAGGCTCTGCGCGAGATGGGCGGTGACGAACACGCCATCGGGCGCGCTCGGCGGCTCGGTGAGCGGCGCGAACAGCGCGCGCAGCCGTGCCGTCTCGGCGTCCGCCGGTGCCGGCAGCGCGATGCGCGCGCCGCCGCGCCGCGCCAGCAGCGCGCGCCACATGGCGGTCGCGTCCGCCGCTCCAGGTCCCGCGTCCATCGCGGCGGCTTCTACCGTCCGAGCACGTCAGGAGGAAGGCAGGCGAGGATCGCCTCGGCCGCGAGGCCCGAGAGCGGCGGCAACCAGGCGGTCGCGGCGAGCCGCAGCGCGACGAACCGCCAGCCCATCAGCGGACCTTCCCACAGGATCAGCCGGTTCACGCCGATGAGCGACCAGGCCGAGATCAGCGTTACCATCTGCGCCGGTCCCGCGCCCGAACTCCACAGCGCCAGCACCACCGGGAACGAGACGAACGGGCCGCCGGGAATGCAGGCGCCCGCGACCGTCGCGGCGAGATGCCCGCGCACGCCGCTGTCGGGCCCGAACAGCGTCGTGGCGAAGCGCTCGGGTACGAGTTCAGTCAGGAACCCCGCGGTGGGCAGCGCGATCGCGACGATCGGCAGGACGGTGATCAGGCTCGTCCGCGTGTGGCGGACGGCGCCGCGCAGGATCGCAGGATCGCGAAGCAGCGCCCACGTGGCGCCGATCGCCGCCGCGATCCAGAGCACGAGCGCGGTCGCGGTCACTGCGGCGTTGCCCAGCCAGGCAGCCGCCGCGCGATCATGCCCGCCAGCAGCGGCAGCGGCAGCGAGGCGACGAAGCGCAGGGCGGCGAATTCGGGACCCAGCACCGGGATCTCCCAGACGAGGATCCGGCTGAACCCGTTGAGCGCCCAGGCCGAGATGAAGGCGACCAGCGCGCCGCGATCGGCCCCGCCGGCGGCGAGTGCCAGCACCAGCGGGAATGCGGCCATCGGCCCACCAGGCGTCGCGATCCCGGCAAGCGTGGCGAGCACCAGCCCGCGCGTGCCGGAGTTGGCACCGAGCCAGTGCGTGATCCGCTCGCGCGCCACTCCCGCCTGCACCAGCCCGGCGAGCAGCAGCGCCGGCAGGATCACCGGCAGCATCAGCAACGCGAGATCGCGCGCGCGGCCGAGGCCGCTGGCCAGCCCCTCTGTCCCCTTCAGTGCGAAGCAGGCGAGCGCGGACGTGGCGCAGAGGCCGACAATGAAGGCGAGATTGGCATGCCGCCGCAGCGGCGACGCGGATGAGGGCGGGGGCATGGGACGCGGGCGATCATGCCCGCGTCCGCGGCGGCGCGTCGAGACGGGCTCAGAGCTGCGCCGCGAGCGTCACCGCGGGGGCGGCGTGACGCACCGGCCGGGGCGCCCCGTTCGCGACATAGCGCCCGTCCACCGGCTGGGCGGCCTCAGAGAGCACACGCACCAGCGCGTCCTGTGCGGCAAGCGCGCGCTCGAGCATCCGGCGGTTCGCCGAAGCGAGTGCACTCAGCCGCTCGGACAGCGAGCGGACTGCATCCCGTTCGGCCTCACCGGCGTGGCTGCCCGACTTGCGCGTGGTCGCCTCCGCCGCAACGAACGCCTCGACGGCCGCGCGTTTCGGCTCGGCGAGCGCGGCTGCGGCGGCGAGATCGAGGGCCGCAAGCGCGCGGTTCTCGGCCTCGAGCAGCCCGGCCAGGCGCACGCCGGCATCGATCAGCGCGCGGATCATCCTCTCTGCTCCTGCATCGCGATCATGTGGGTCCTCACGGCATCGGCGATGCCGAGGCCGCCATCCTCGGCGATCGCGCGGGCGAACTCGTTGACCAGCATCGGCCGCCACATCTCCTCGCCGGCGCCGCCGCCGAACATCCCGCCCTTGCCGAGCCCCTCGAACATCGGCTGCAGCAGCGCGCCGAGCGCCATCGCCTCGAACTCGCGTGCGGTCCGGTCGGCCGCCGTGGTGTCGGCGGTCGGCCGGGGGGCTGCCGGCTGGCCGGCCAGGCGCGGATCGGAAGTGGGGGGCATCAGCGGGGTCATGGTCACATCACCTCCAGCTCGGCCTGCAGCGCGCCGGCCGCCTTGATCGCCTGGAGGATCTGGATCATCTCGCGCGGACCCACGCCGAGCGCGTTCAGGCTGCCGACCAGATCCTGCAGCGTCACGTTGCCCGGCACGATGCCCAGCCGGCGCTCCCGCCCGTCCTCTACCTCGATCTCGGTGCGCGGCACCACCACGGTCTGGCCAGGGGCGAAGGGGTTGGGCTGGCTCACCTGCGGGGTCTCGGTGATGCGGATCGTCAGGTTGCCCTGCGCGATCGCGACCGTGCTCACGCGCACATTCGCGCCCATCACGATGATCCCGTTCGCTTCGTCGATGATGACGCGCGCCACCTGGTCGGGCTGGACACGCAGCTGCTCGATGTCGGTGAGGAAGCCGATCAGGTCGGCCGCGCGCGCAGGCGGCGGCGTGACGACGACGGTGCCGGGATCGGTCGGCGCGGCGACGGGGCTGCGGGCGAAGGCGTTGACGGCCGCGGCGATCCGGCGCGCGGTGGTGAGGTCGGGGTTGCGCAGGCTGAGCCGGACCTCGCGCCGATCGGCCAGCGCGAACCCGGTCTCGCGCTCCACGATCGCGCCATTGGCGATCCGCCCTGCGGTCGGCACGCCGCGGGTCACGGTCTGCGCGCCGCCGCGCGCGGCGATCGCGCCGGTGGCGACGGCGCCTTGCGCCACCGCATAGACCTCGCCGTCGGCGCCGAGCAGCGGTGTCACCAGGAGCGTCCCGCCGGTGAGGTTGGACGCGTCGCCGAGTGCCGCGACCTGCACGTCCACGCGGCCGCCCTGACGCGCGAAGGCGGGCAGCGCGGCGGTTACCATCACCGCGGCGACGTTCTTGGTGTCCAGCCGCTGCTCCTGGTCGCGCGTGTTCACGCCGAGGCGTTCGAGCATGCCGATCAGGCTCTGGCGGGTGAACACCGCTGACGAGAGCCGGTCGCCGGTGCCGTTCAGCCCGACCACCAGGCCGTAGCCGACGAGCTGGTTCTCGCGCACGCCCTCCACATCCGCGATGTCCTTGATCCGCACCTGCCCCTCGGCCGGGGCGAGCGGGGCGGTCAAGACGGTCAGCAGGGCGGCGAGCAGAGCGAGACGCGTCATCCTGGGCTTCCGTTCCGGTCAGGCGCGACCTTCCTGGCCGCAACGATGGGTTAGCGAAGTCCGTGCCAAACATGCGGCCGCGGATTGCCGCCATCTCGGCCGGGGTGGCGCGGTGCGTTGCCCGGCAGAACTTGCCGGGTATGGCCAGTCCTGCCGGTGGGCAGGCGGCCGGACGAAGGAGATGGACGATGGTGAAGGTCGTCGGATTCGGTCCCGCGCCGGTCTCGGCGCCGCGGTCGGCGCGGCCCGTGGGCGGGCAGGGCCGGTTCCGGGTCGCCGCGCCGGCGCACGAGCCGGCTGAGACGCACGAGTCGGGCCCGGTGGACGACGTCTCGATCGCGCCCTCGCTGCTCGCGCTCCAGGAAACTGTGGCGGCCGGCGAGCGGGATGCGCGCTCGCGCCGTCGCGCCGAGGGAATGCTGGAGGAGCTTGCCGCTCTGCAGCTTGGGCTGCTTGGCGGACGGCTGCCGCGGCGCCGGCTTGAGGCGCTTGCCGCCCTCGCGGCAGAGCCTGAGGTGGCCGCCGATCCGCGGCTCGCCGGCATCGCAGCCGAAATCGGGGTGCGCGCGGCGGTCGAGCTGGCGCGGCTCGACGCCGTCGCTGCGGCGCGGCGCGTCGAGTGAAACCGTTTTGTCTCAATAGGTTGTGTGGCTCGCTTCGATCTTGGCGACCCGGGGGGCTATGAGTATAGTCCGCGCGCCTTCGACCCCCTTGGGTGTCAGTCGCGCGCCGGGGGTTAGCGCGCACAGGGACGAGCAATGATCGTGACGCTGCCGCCGGACTACCGCCCATCCGACGACGAAGAGTTCATGAACCCGCTTCAGGTCGAGTATTTCCGGCGCAAGCTGCTGCGCTGGCGGACCGATCTCCTGAAGGAAGCCGACGATACCCTCACCAGCCTTCAGAACGGCGGGCTGCAGGAGCCTGATCTCACTGATCGCGCCTCGGCTGAGACTGACCGGGCGCTCGAACTGCGCACCCGGGACCGGGCGCGCAAGCTGATCGGCAAGATCGACGCCGCCCTGGAGCGGATCGAGAACGGCACCTATGGCTACTGCGAGGAGACTGGCGAGCCGATCTCGCTGCGCCGGCTGGAGGCTCGCCCGATCGCGACGCTGTCGATCGAGGCGCAGGAGCGCCACGAGCGGATGGAGAAGACGCACCGCGACGACTGAGGCCGGAGGGCCGTGCCGCTGACCTTCGGCGGGTCGGGCCCGCAGGATCACACAGGACAGGATCACACAGGCATTGCGCGCCCTTGATGCGCGCGACCGACGCGTGCGGTCTCCTCCTGTCCGCCGGCGATCACGCGCACGCCTTCGTCCAGCCGGGCGGCGACCGTTTCCGGCGTGCAGGCCTTCAGGAAGGCGATGGCGTTCGCGCGACAGGCGGCGAAGATGCGTTCGCGCGCGTCCTGGAGCTCGCGCCCGTAGGGCCAGCGCTGCACTGCGACGTGGCCGAGCAGCGACAGCCCGAGATCGCCGGGCCCCATCTCGGCGAACCCAAGGCCGGGTACCGCGAGGATCTCCTCGCAGCGCGCCACGCCCTCCGGGCTTTCGATCTTCACGCCGAGCAGAAGCTCGCCCTCCGGGTTGAGCGGCCAGGGGTCGCAGCGGCGGAAATACTCGGATTCGGGGATTCCCCAGACCGGCGCCGCCGTCGCCTCCGAGCCGCGGCCGCGCGTGCCGTGGCCGAGCAGGCCCGGTGCCGGGCGTGGGAGTGCCGCGCCGCGCATCCGCTCGAGCGGCGAGGGCAGCGCCGGATCCACGCCCGGGACGTGGTGGGGGTAGCGGCAGGCCTCGACGAAGGCGCGCACGGCCTCGGCCGATTCGGCCTGGCAGAGCAGCACGCCGTGCACGCCGCGGCCGAGGATCTGCCGGAACTGCCAGGCATTGTGCCGGACCGTCGCCTCGTCGGTGCCGCCCACCGGCGCCTCGACGATGACGGCCGGGGTGCGATGGCCCGATCGCGTCGGCCCGGCGTCGACCAGCCCACGCATGTACGCGGCGAGTCCGGTCATGTCGAACGCACCGTGCTCCATGCCGACATTGATGTAGTCGGCCCAGGTTTCCGCATCGGCGCGGCCCTGCGCGGCGGTGAGCACATGGCCGGTGTGGTGTCCCGCATAGTAGATCGCCTGCCCCTGCTCCAGCAGGTCGATCGCCCGGTTGATCCGTTCTGCCATGCCTGCCCCTTGCATCCGTGCGCGGTCCGCGAACCCGCCGGCCGTCGTCTCTATCAGACCGCAGTCCGTCGCGACCAGGAAGGGCGCGAGGATGCGGCATCAGCCGGACAACCGGGCCCGACTGACGACGGCGCCGTGAACCCTGCGCGCGCCCGCCGTACCGCCTCGCGTGTCGGGCAGGCCTCGAGATGGTCGTTCACGAGCCCCATCGCCTGCATGAAGGCATAGGCGGTGGTCGGGCCGACGAAGCTGAACCCCGCGCGCTTCAGCGCCTTCGAGAGCGCGGCCGACTGCTTCGTGCTGCCGAGCGCGGCCAGGGCCTCGCGGGTCATGCGCGCGGGACGCTCCTGCGGCGGCGGCTCGAAGCGCCAGACGAAGGCCGCGAGCGAGCCGTGCCGCTCGATCAGACCGAGTGCCGCGCGCGCATTGGCGATCGCGGCCTCGATCTTGCCGCGATGGCGCACGATGCCGGCATCGCCCAGCAGACGCGCGACATCCGCTTCGCCGAAGCCGGCCACGGCGGCGATCTCGAACCCGGCGAAGGCGCGGCGGAAGTTCTCGCGCTTGCGCAGGATCGTCAGCCAGGAGAGGCCGGACTGGAACCCCTCCAGCACCAGCTTCTCGAACAGGCGACGGTCATCGGCGACCGGGAAGCCCCATTCGTGGTCATGATAGGCGACGTAGAGCGGGTCCTCGCCGCACCACCAGCAGCGTTCGCCGCTCATCGGAAGCGTGCCGGGCTGTAGGGGGCCGGGTCGATCACCGGTGTCCGTCCGGCGATCAGGTCGGCGACCAGTGCGGCCGTCTTCGGTGCCGAGGCGAGCCCGACATGGCCGTGGCCGAAGGCGTGGATGACGTCCGGGCAGCCGCTCGCCGGGCCGATCACCGGCAGTCCGTCGGCGATCGACGGCCGGTGCCCCATCCAGAGCGAGAGCCGCTCGGCCGGCAGATCGCGCGGCAAGCCCGGCAGCAGCCGCAGCGCGAGGCGCTTCAGCACCTCGGCACGGCGCCAGTTCGGCTCGGCGTCGATGGAGGAGAGTTCCACCTGCCCGGCGACGCGCAACCCGTGCGCGGTGGGCGTCAGCGGCGTGCGGGCGTCGCCGATCATGACGGGGGTGCGCACGGTGGCCTCCGGGTCGCGGATGACGACATGGTAGCCGCGCTCGCTCTCTAGCGGCACGCGGTCGCCGAGCGCGGCCGCGAGGGGCTTCGCGTGCGCGCCGGTGGCGAGCACCGCGCGGTCGGCCGCGATCTCACCCGCGTCGCTGCGCACGGCGCGCAGCCGGTTATTCTCGACCGCGAAGCCGGTCGCGCGGCCGCGCACCCGGGTTGCCCCAAGCGCCGCCGCGGCAGCGACGTAGGCGGCAACCAGCGCGCCCGGATCAAGCACATGGGCCGCGTTCTCGATCAGCAGCGCAAAGGTGTAGTCGCGCGACAGGGCGGGCTCACGCTGGTGCAGCTCCTCGGCCGAGAGCTCGATCCAGCGGATGCCGGCCTCGCGCCGGAGCCGCCAGCCGAGCGCATCCGCTGCGAACGCCGCACGGTCGTGCCAGGCATAGAGGTGGCCGGCGCGCGCAATCAGCGAGGATACGTTCGCCTCCGCCGCCATCGCCTCATGCCGCGCCACCGCATCGTCCAGCAGCGCGGCGAGCGCGCGGCTGGTGCGCTCGACCTTCGGCACGGTGGCGTTGGCGCGCAGAAACACCGCAAGCCAGGGTGCCAACCGCGGCAGGTAGCGCCAGCGGATGGTGAGCGGCCCGAGCGGGTCGGCGAGATACCCCGGCACCTTCTTCCAGATCCCCGGCACGCCCATCGGCACCACGCTCTCCGGGCTGATCCAGCACGAGTTGCCGTAGCTCGCAGCCTGCTGCCCGCCCGGCTCGCCCGGCTCGAGGATCGTCACGCGATGGCCCTCGCGCGCGAGCATCAGCGCGGTCGCCGCGCCGACCGCGCCGGCGCCGATCACCACCACATGCTGCGTCATCGCGCGGCCGCCTCGGCGAGGTGCCTGTCGAGGAAGACCAGCCGATCCTGGCCCCAGAGCCAGAGATCGCCGCAGAAGAAGGTCGGGCTGCCGAACACGCCGCGCGCCGTCGCGTCGGCATTGTTGCGCGCCCACGCCGTGAGGCTCGGCGCGGACTCCTCCTCCGCGACCAGATCCCTGCCGGGCATGCCGTTCTCCTCGGCGACGGCCGCGCGCACCGCCGGATCGGCGATGTCGCGCTCCTCGGCCCAGAGCGCGCGCAGCAGCGCATGCGAGAGCCGCATCGCGTCGAGCCCGCGCGCCTGCGCCGCCATCACCATCCGCCCGGCAGGGCGCTGGTCCGCCGGCGGGTAGTGGCGCGGCCTCAGGGTGAGCGGCAGGCCGAGATGGCGGCGCCAGCGGTCGAGCTCGATGGCATGGTAGTCCTGCCGCGCCTTCGGGCGTGTACGCAGGGGGATGCCGCCATTGGCCGGCACCACCTCGCGGAAGTCGTAGGGGCGCAGCACCAGCCGCGCGCGGTGCCGGGCGATGATGTCGGAGAGCTGCGGTCCGCCGAGATACATCCACGGACTGGACAAGGTGTAGAAGCACTCGACGACCGCGATCATTGCATCTCCTCTGCCGGCAGGCCCGCCATCCTAGCGGCCGGGGCCCGGCCGGGAAGCCCGGGTTCCGCTCACCGCTGCACGGGCGTCCCCGGCTCGTTCAGCGACACATGCGCCGAGACCACGCGGAAGCCGAGACCGGGAATGCGGGCCATGATCTTGGTCTCGCGGCCGATCATGCCGGTGGCAACACGGCGATAGACGATGTTGGTGACGGCGAGGTCCCGTCCGTAGGCGGTGATCAGCACCTCGATCCGTTCGCGCTGCTGGTACCCGCTGGTCTGCGCGCGGCGGAAGCGCCGGATCGCGTCCATCCCGACCAGGAGCTCGCCGACGCCGAAGCGGATCGTGCGCGGATCGTCCCAGAACAGGGCCTCGAGCATCGGGATGTCGTTCGTCATCAGCGCGGTCTCGTACTGGTCGAGCACTGCGCGCGCCTCAGCCACCACCTCTGGATCGTCGAGCTCCACGGGCTTCACCTCCCTCGATGTGCGGGCCAGAGTGCGCGGGGAATCGAGAAAAGGGGAGAGGCACGGTGACGGAGCTCCACCGGATGACGGCGGCCGCGCTCGCGGACGCGTATCGGACGAAACGCCTTTCGCCGGTGGAGGTGCTCGACGCGGCGGTCGCGCGCGCCCGGCTGGTGCAGGCTGCGCTCTGTCCGTTCCGGATGCTGGACGAGATCGGTGGGCGTGACGCGGCGCGGGCGAGCGAGGCGCGCTGGGCGAAGGGCGAGGCCCTGTCACCGCTCGACGGCGTGCCGCTCGCGATCAAGGACAACCACGCGGCCAAGGGAATGCCGAAACAGTCGGGCAGCCGCACGCGCGAGCCCGTCCCCGAGCCTGAGGACGCGCCGATGATCGCCCGGCTGCGCGAGGCGGGTGCGGTGATCTTCGCGCGCACCACCATGCCGGATCTTGGCTGGAAGGGCGTGAACGACTCGCCGCTGACGGGGGTGACGCGCAACCCCTGGAACCCCGAGCGCACGCCTGGCGGGTCCTCGGGCGGGGCGGCCGTGGCGGTCGCGACCGGGGTGTGCCCGATCGCCACGGGTGGTGACGGCGGCGGATCGATCCGTATGCCGGCGGGCTTCACCGGGGTGTTCGGCATCAAGCCGACCACCGGCCGCGTGCCGGGGCTGTACGACTCGCCCGCGGGCGACCTGGTGGCGCCGGGGCCGCTCTCGCGCACCGTTGCCGACAGCGCTGCGGTGCTCGCCTGGATGGCTCGGCCCGATCCGCGTGACCCGATCGCCTCGGCCGTGCCGGCGCCGCACTACCCCTCGGTGCTGGCGGAAGGCGTGCGCGGATTGCGGGTCGCGGTCTCGCCGACGCTCGGCTTCGCCCCGCCGGCGGACGCGGTACGGATGGCCTCGCTCGAGGGCGCGGCCAAGGCGCTGGCGGCAGCGGGAGCGGCCGTCACTTGGCACGACCCCCCGCTCTGGAACATCCGCGCCGGCTTCGTCACGATCTGGGAGGCCGCCTATGCCTCGGCCGTGATGACGACACCGCCGCAGCGGCTGACCCTGTTCGATCCCGGTCTGCTGGACGTCGGCCGGCGCGGGCTTGCCTTGGCCGCCGTCACCGAGAAGCTCGCGCAGATGGAGCGGACGCGGTTCATCCATGCGATGGTGGCGTTCCATCACCGGTTCGATCTGCTGCTGTGTCCGACCTTGCCGCTCGGCGCGTTCCGGGCAGGTCACGGCCTGAACACCCCTGACCCCGTGCGCTATCCCGAGTGGTACGATTGGACGCCCTATACTTGGCCGTTCAACATGACCAAGCAGCCCTGTGCGAGCGTGCCCTGGGGGCTGGATGGCGAGGGACTGCCGGTCGGCGTGCAGCTGGTGGCGACGCATTTCCGCGAGGACCTGGTGCTGCGCGCGAGCGCGGTTCTGGAGGCGGCGCAGCCGATGCCGATGCCTGACGACAGCCTGTGGAGCCGCGGTGCTCCGGCTCAGCCCGCGATCGCATCCTGAAGACAGCAGGGGGGTGTGGGGGGAGGTGCGTCCTCCCCCCACCCCGTTTCAACCCCCCAGCGAGGGCAGCCGGACCACGCCGCCCTCGATC
>NZ_JBHYDW010000132.1:11076-12261 GCF_051860475.1 Elioraea sp.
GGGGGGGGGGGGGGCGGCCCCCCCCCCCCCCCCCCCCCCCCCCCCCCGGTTTCACCCCCGCAGCGAGGTCAGCCGGACCTCGCCGCGCTCGATCAGATACGCGCTGTCCACCATCGGCTTGAGCAGGTCGGGATTGCTCTCGGTAATCAGGATCGCGAGGTCCGGCTCGGCTTCGCGCAGGCGCATCAGCGTCTCGGCATAGCGCCGCGCGAGTGCCGGGGCGAGGCCCTGGAACGGCTCGTCGAGCAGCACGAGCTTGGTGCCGGTCATCAGCGCGCGGCCGAGTGCGACCATCTTGCCCTGCCCGCCCGACAGCCCGCCGGCCTTGCGGTCCTTGAACTCGGCGATCTCCGGCAGGATGGCGTAGGTCTTGTCGAGGCGGCGCCGCGTCTCCGTACCCGACAGCCCGACCACCTCGGCCGGCAGGCGCAGGTTCTCCTCCACGGTGAAGGAGGAGAACAGCCGCCGCTCCTCGGGCGCGTAGCCGATCGCGAGTCCGGTGCGGCGATGCGCGGGCACGCGGCTCAGGTCCTGGCCCTCGAAGCCGATCCGCCCGCCCGACAGCGGCACGAGCCCCATGATGGCGCGCAGCGTGGTGGTCTTGCCCGCGCCGTTCCGTCCGACCAGGGCGACCCGGCCGCTATGGTCGACCGCCAGGTCCACGCCGCGCAGCACGCGCGTGCCGGCGATCGCGACGTCGATCCGCTCAAGCGTGAGCATGTTTGGTCTCGACGCCGATCACCTCGCGCAGCACGGCGGGGTCGGCGAGCACCTCCGCGGGTGGCCCTGCAGCGAGGATCTTGCCCTGGCTCCAGACCGCCACCCGGTCAGCGTAGCGCTCGACCACCTCCATGTCGTGCTCAACGAACACGGCGGTGACGCCCTCGGCACGCAGGGCGGTGACCAGCGTGTCCATGATGCCGAACTTCTCGGACGACGCGACGCCAGAGGTCGGCTCGTCCATCAGCAGGAGGCGGGGTTTCAGGGCCATGGCCATGGCGATGTCGGTGAGCTTGCGCGTGCCCTCGTTCAGCTCGGTCGCCCGCGCGGTCGCGACGTCGGCAAGCCCGAACTGCTGGAGCAGCCGCATCGCCGCGGTCGCGGTCTCGGCATCGAGCAGCGGACGCAGTGCGCGCCAGAACCGCCCGTGCGCCGCGACCTTCAGCGCGACGTTCTCGATCACCG
>NZ_JBHYDW010000133.1:0-12082 GCF_051860475.1 Elioraea sp.
CGCGCCAGCGCAGGGCGGATCACCACGGTGATCCCTTATTTCGGCTATGCGCGGCAGGACCGGAAATCCGGTAGCCGCACGCCGATCAGCGCCAAGCTGGTGGCGAACCTGATCGTCGAGGCGGGTGCCCACCGCGTGCTGACGGTCGATCTGCACGCAGGTCAGATCCAGGGCTTCTTCGACATCCCCGTGGACAACCTGTTCGCCGCGCCGATGTTCGCCTCCGACATCAAGGCGCGCTATGCGGACAAGGACCTGATGGTGGTGAGCCCGGATGTGGGCGGCGTGGTGCGCGCGCGCGCGATCGCCACGCGGCTCAACTGCGACCTCGCGATTATCGACAAGCGGCGCGACCGCGCGGGCGTCTCCGAGGTGATGAACGTGATCGGCGACGTCGATGGTCGGCACTGTATCCTGGTGGACGACATCGTCGATTCCGCCGGCACGCTCTGCAACGCGGCCGAGGCGCTGATGAAGAACGGCGCGACCGCGGTGTCGGCCTATGTGACCCACGGGGTGTTCTCAGGCGGCGCCGTCGCGCGCGTGGCGGCAAGCCCGATCGAGATGATGACCACGACGGACAGCATTCTCGCGACCGAGGCCGTGCGCGTCAGCCACAACATCCGCCAGATCACGATCGCACCGCTGCTCGCCGAGGCGACAAGGCGCATCAGCGAGGAAACCTCCGTCTCGTCGTTGTTCTGCTAGGCCGCCCGTGCCTCGGGGCGTGATAGCGCGTCGGGTTCCAGAAGCAGCCCCTCGCTGACGACGGCGCGCACCGTCTCGCCCTCGTTCAGCCGTATGTCGTTCGGCGTCATCACGGTGATCTCGGTCTCGCCGAGCCGCACGTGGTATTCGAACCCGGAGCCGTGGAAGCTGCGCAGAACGATCGTGCCGGGAAGACCGCCGCCGTCGCCGACAAAGCGCCAGGATTCGGGGCGCGCGGCGAGCAGAACGTCGGGTCCGCGCGGCACGTGCGGCGGTGACGGCACCGTGATCGTCGCCTCGCGCCAGCGGAGGGTCACGCGCGCGCCGTTCCGGGCCTCGACGCGGCAGGGCAGGTAGGTCACGCTGCCGATGAAGTCGAGCACGAAGGCGGTGGCGGGGCGGCGGTAGATCTCCTCAGGCGGGGCGAGGTGATGGATGCGGCCCGCGCACATCACGGCGATGCGGTCCGACATCGCCAGCGCCTCGGTCTGGTCGTGTGTCACGTAGAGGATCGGCAGGCCGCTCTCGCGTTGGATCAGCTTCAGCTCGGCGCGCATCTGCTCGCGCAGCTTGGCGTCGAGATTGGACAAGGGCTCATCGAGCAGCAGCACCGAGGGCTCAAGCGCGAGCGCGCGCCCCAGGGCGACGCGCTGCTGCTGCCCGCCCGAGAGCTGGCTCGGCCGGCGCTGCTCGAGCCCGGTCATGCTGAGGATGCGCAGCACGTGTGCCACCCGCTCGGCGATGCGCGGCTGGGAAACCTTCCGGATCCGCAGCGGATAGGCGATGTTCTCGAACACCGTCATGTGTGGCCAGACCGCGTAGCTCTGGAACACCATTCCGATATTGCGCTCGTTCGGCGGTACGTCGAGCCGCTCGGCGGCGCGATACACCGGCCGGCCGGCGATCTCGATCGTCCCCGCATCCGCCGTCTCGAGCCCGGCGACGCAGCGCAGCGTCGTCGTCTTGCCGCAGCCCGATGGGCCAAGCAGCGAGAAGAACTCGCGCTCGGCGATCTCGAACGACACCTCGTCCGCTGCCACGACCTTGCCGAAGCGCTTGGTCAGGCGCTCGACCTTGACGACTCCCATCGCGATCCCTCAGCCATTGCCGCGCTCGGCCTGCCGCTCCTCGAGCCGCGTGAGCCACTGCATCAGCAGATAGAGCACCAGGATGACGGGCAGCGTCAGCACCGCAAGCGCGGAGGCGCGGCCGGAGAAGCCCGAATCCTGCATGATGAAGATCCACACGCCGATCGTCTCCGCCCCCGTGCTCCAGATCAGCACCGAGACGGTCAGTTCGTTGAAGGCGGAGATGAAGATCAACACCCAGGCCGCCACCATGCCAGGGCGGAGCAGCGGCAGGGTGATGTCCTTGAGCACGCGCAGCCGCCCGGCACCCGAGGTGAGCGCCGCCTCCTCGAGCGAGACGTGGATCTGCTGCAGCGTCGCGCGCGTGGTCTGCAGCCCGAACGCCATGTAGCGCATGATGTAGGCGATCAGCAGAATCCAGATCGTGCCGTAGAGCGTCGGACCGATCGGCGGGTTGCTCCAGGCGAGGATCATCGCCACCCCGATCACCGAGCCCGGCAGCGCGAACGGTACGATGCCGGCGATGTCGAGCCAGGATGCCGCGCGGTAGCGCACCTTCACGGTCAGATACGAGATCAGCGAGGTGGTGACGACGAGGACGAAGCCTGCCGCGGCGGCGAGGAACAGCGAGTTGACGATGCCGCGCCGTGCGGCCGGCACCGACAGCACCGAGACGTAGTGGTCGAGCGTCATGCTCGCCCACACCAGATCGGCCCCCCAGTAGCGGGTGAACGAGGTCAGCACGAGCGCGAACAGCGGCAGCACGGTGATCAGCAGCGTCGCGAGCGTCAGTCCGACGACCACCGCCCAGCGCCAGCGTCCAAGCTTCAGCACCGAAGGTGTGACCGACTTGCCGGCGATCACCGCATACTTGTCGGCCCCGCCCTCGGCGCGGCGAAGCCCGATCATCGAGACGAGCGCGAGCGCAACCAGCAGCATCGACATCGCGGTGGCAAGCGGCATGTTCGGGATGGTCAGTGCCTCGTAGATGCGGGTGGTGAGCACGTAGAACTGCGCGCGCATCCCAAGGACGGCCGGGATGCCGAAATTGTCGATCGAGGCGACGAAGGCCAGCAGTGCGCCGCCATAGACCGCCGGACGCACGAGCGGCAGGGTGATGTCGCGCATGATCCGCCAAGTGGACACGCCCGCCGTGCGCGCCGCCTCCTCCAGGCTCGGGTCCATGCGTTGCAGCGAGGCGGCGACCGTGATGAAGACGAACGGGTACTTGGTCACCGCGAGCACGAACACCACCCCGCCGGCGCTGTAGACGTTCCACGGCACCTCGAACTGGCCCGTCAGGCCCTGCCACACCTGGGTCAGCAGGCCGACCGGGCCGGCGAGCTGCACCCAGCCCATCGCCGAGAAAAGCGGCGGGATCGCGAAGGGGGCCACCAGCAGCACGCGGAACAGGGTCTTTGCCGGGATGTCCGTCCGTTGCACCAGGAACGCCGAGACGACACCGATTGCGGTCGCGAGCACGGTCGCGACCACCGACACCCAGACGGAGTTCCACGCCGCGATCCAGTTGCGCCGCAGCGCGAAGACCTGGGCGTAGTTGGCGAGGCTGAGTACGCCATCGACGATCACGCTGCGGCCGGCGATCTGGAGCAGCGGATAGACGACGGTGATGAACACGAACACCGACAGCGCCGCGAACAGGATGTGGCGATGGTCGGTCAGCACGCGCTGCCACGGCGGTGTCACGGCGAACAGGGCGGCGCCCGGAAGCGCGCGCTGACCCGCGGTCATGGGCGCCAGGCGGATCGCGGGTCAGCGCGCATTGCGCACGTCAGAACATCTGCGTGAAGCGCTCGCGCAGCGCCGGGCCGTACTCGGCGAGCCAGGCCGGATCGACCGTCAGCGAGCGGATCTCCGCCGGCGAGGGCAATCCCGGCGGCGGCGCGACATCCGTCCGCACCGGCAGGAAGTGCCGCTCGACCAGCATCTGCTGGCCTTCCTTCGAGAGGATGAAGTCGACGAACACCTTCGCCGCCTCGGGGTTGCGCGCCTTCGCGCCGATCCCGAGCGGGCTCGGCAGCGACAGCACACCGTCCTCGGGGAACACGAACGCGACCGGTGCGCCTTTCGCGGCCTCGGCGGCGATGATGTAGTCGATCCCCTTGATCACCGCGAACTCGCCCGAGGTGAGCCCGCGCGTGACGTCGCCGGTGCCGCGCACCACGCGCATGCCCTTGGCCTTCGCCTTCTCGAACCACGCCCAGCCGAGCTTCTCGTTCTGCACGAAGGCACCCAGCAGGTTGAAGTTGGTCCCGGAATGCAGCGGGCTCGCGGTGGCCGCGCGCGGGCCGAACTCCAGGAACGCCTCCCAGGTCTTCGGCACGCGGTCGGGCGGGACAAGGCGCGTGTTGTAGCCGATGCCCATGTTGTGCACGCGTCCGGCGTAGAACATCCCGTCCGGGTCGCGCAGGCCGGGGGGGATCGCCTCGGCATGCGGCGAGGCGTGGCGGGCGAGTGCGCCGCGCTCCTTCAGGTTGAGGAACAGGGCTGGGTTCGCGGCCCAGATAACGTCGGCCTGAAGGTCGCCCGCGTCGAGTTCGGCGAAGATCCGCTGCTCGAGCTGCACGCTGCCCGAGTAGAGCAGGTCGATGCGGATACCCGGGTGGCGCTTGTGGAACTCCTCGATGACCGGCTCGACCACCGTCAGCACCATCGAGGAATAGAACTTCACCGTGCCCGAGGGCTGCGCACGCGCCCTTACGACGGGCAGGGCTGCGGCTGCGGCGGTGACGGCGAGAAATTGCCTGCGCTTCATGGGGAACAGACCTCCCTTGCTGATGTCAGCGGGTCGCCCGGCGACCGTCGTCCAGGGCGATAGCCCGTCTGTCCTTTGGACGCAAACGCGGGCCGGTGGGATGACACCTCGGTTACGCCGCGCGGGCCGCCTGGCCGGGAAGGGCGCCGCGGGCCGGCGCCCCGGGGCCCCGCCCGGGGGCCAATCACGCCCCGGGGCCGCTGGGGGGCGGGGGTGGGGGGGGGGGGGGTCCCACGGGGGGGCGGGGGGGCTGGGGTCCGCGCGGGGGGGGGGGGGGGGGGGGCTCCCCCCCCCCCACGCCTCGGTTCAGTCGGCGCGGATTCCGGCCTTCTGGATCACCTCGGCCCAGCGCGCGCGGTCGGCGGCGATCGTGGCGCGGAACTCCTCCGGGCTGCCGACGACGATCTCCATGCCGGACTCGGCCATGCGGTCCTGGAACGATTTCTGCGCCGCGACCTGGCGCAGCGCCTCGTTCCAGCGCGCGACGATCGCGGGCGGCATGTTGCCGGGTCCTGCGACGCCGAACCAGTTGCGGATCTCGAAGCCCGGCACGGTCTCCTTGATCAGCGGCAGGCCGGGAAACAGCGGGGAGGCGCGCGGCGCGCCGAACGCGACCGGGCGCAGCCCGCCGCCGCGGATCTGGCCGAGGAACTCCGGCATGTTGCCGAACATGATGTCGGTGCGTCCGGCGACGATGTCGACGATCGCCGGCGCGCCACCGCGATACGGGACATGCAGCATGTCGACGCCCGCGAGCTGCTTGAACAATTCGCCCGAAAGATGCTGGCTCGTGCCGTTGCCGGCCGAGGCGTAGGTGACCCTGCCAGGGTTCGCCTTGGCGTAGGCGACGAGTTCGGAAACGGTACGGAACGGCGCCTGCGGGCTCGCGACCAGGATGTTGTAGACGTTCGCGACATTGGCGATCGGCGTCAGGTCGCGGTCGACGTCGAACGGCATCCGCACACCGGGCATCACCGGCTGCACCGCATGCATCGCCATGATCGCCAGCACGACGGTGTGCCCGTCCGGTGCGGCCTTGGCGACATGGTCGGCCGCGATCATCCCCGACGCGCCCGTGCGGTTCTCGACGATCACGCGCTGGCCGAGGATCGGGCCGACGTGCTCGGCGAGCAGTCGGCTCAGCAGGTCACAGGTGCCGCCCGCCGGGAAGCCGCAGATGAAGCGGATCTCGCGCTCCGGAAAGGCCGCCTGCGCGGGAGCGCCGATGGTGGCCGCGAGCAGACCGGCCAGAAGCACTCGTCTTGTCATGAGGTTCCTCCCTGATGTTCGCCGGGGTCACACGTAGCCGGGACCCTCGATGGCAGGATGGGCATCGAGGAACGCCTCGTCCACCTCGAGGCCGATCCCGGGCGCGTCGGGCGGCAGCACCGTGCCGTCGGCGCGGATCGACCATGGCGTGGCAACCATGCGGTCGCGGAACAGGTTGTTGCGGGAGATGTCGGCCTCGAAATAGCCCGCGTTGTCGATCGCTGCGAGCAGGTGGATCGAGGCGGCCTGGTTGATCCCCGTCATCGAGCTGTGCGGGTGGACCGGCAGCTTCCAGGCGGAGGCCATGTGGGCGATCCGTAGCGTCTCGGTGACGCCGCCGCACTTGGAGAGGTCGGGCTGGAGGATGGTCAGCACGCGATCCTCGATCAGGCGATGGAACTCGAAGCGGGTGTAGTGGTTCTCGCCGGCGGCGAGCGGCACGCGCGCGAAGGATTTCGCCTCGGCATAGCTGCGATGGTCGTGCGCGGGGAACGGCTCCTCGAGCCAGGCGACACCGAGCCGTTCCATCGCCGGCATGGCCGCGCGCGCCTCGGCGAGGCCGTAGCCGGTGTTGGCGTCGGTCAGGATGACGAGCTCGTCGCCGAATTCGCGGCGCACGGCCTCGATGCGGGCGATGTCGCGCGACGGCGTGTCGCCGACGCGCAGCTTCACTGCGCGGTAGCCGGCCTTGACCTGGGGCCGGACCTCCTCGACCAGCGCCGCCGGGTCCTGGTAGCCGAGCGCCACGCCACCCGCATAGGCCGGCACCGGCTTCACCGCGCCGCCGAGCAGCCGGCAGAGCGGCATCCCGGCCGCCTTGCCGCGGATGTCCCAGAGCGCCATGTCGATCCCGCTCATCGCCATGGCGGTGGCGGCGCCCATGCCGTGGCTGCCGAGCTGGAACCTGTAGATGCGCGCCCACACCCCGACGCAGTCGGCCGCATCCATGCCCTGGATCAGCGCGCGCAGCGTGGTGTTGACCAGCTGCGCGATCGCGCCGTGCGCGCGGCCGTGATGGCTCTCGCCCCAGCCGACGAGGCCGCTCTCGGTGACGACCTTCACCACGACGGCGTCGCGCTTCACCGCGGTGCCGATCCCGAGCGACACGCGCTCGCCCTCCGGCACCGGGAACGACACGGGCCATGCCCGCACCGAGGCGATCTTCATCCCGGATGGTCCTCCCTCAGGCGGTCTTGAAGCGCATCAGCACGTCGCGGTCCACCTCGATGCCGATCCCCGGCAGGTCGGGCACGCGCACGACCCCGTCGCGCTGGACGATCGGGTCGAACGCCAAACGGTCGCGCAGCGGGTTGGGCGTCTGCTCGAACTCGAGCATGGGTGCGATCGGCCGCCACGCCGGCGGCTGGTCCGGCAGCGCGGCAAGGAACTGCACGGTCGCGGCAAGACCGATCGCGCTGCCCCAGGCATGGGGCACGCACTCCACGCCGAACGCCGAGGCCAGGGCGGCGATCTTCAGGCACTCGCTGAACCCGCCGGCGGCGCAGAGATCGGGCTGGATGATGTCCATCGCCTTCTCGGCGACGATGTCGCGGAACCCCCAGCGGGTGAACTCGTTCTCGCCGCCCGCGACCGCCATATCGAGCGCGCGCGTCACCTCGGCATAGCCCTTGCGGTCCTCCGGGCTGATCGGCTCCTCGAACCAGAGGAGGTCGTGCGGCTCGAGCATGCGGCCGAGCCGGATCGCGTTCGGGACGCTGAAGCAATGGTTGGCATCGACCGCGAGCAGGATGTCCGGCCCGATCGTGTCGCGCACGGCCGCGACGCGCGCGGCATCCGCCTTCAGATCGCCGATCCCGATCTTCATCTTGATCGCGCGGAAACCCTGCCCGGCATAGGCATTCGCCTCCTCGACCGCCTCCTCCACCAGCCGGTCGTGATCGATGAAGTAGAGCCCCGTCGCGTAGGCGAGCAGCTCCGTGCGGTGCGCGCCGCCGATCAGCTTGTGGATCGGCTGGCCGAGCGCGCGGCCGATCACGTCCCAGAGCGCGATGTCGATCCCGGAGATCCCGGCCACCGACAGGCCCGTGAGCCCGTAGTCCTTCACCCGGTTGTAGAGGTCCTCCCAGATCGCGCCGACGTCGAAGGGGTCGCGCCCGATCACGTGCGGCGCCAGCATCGTGTCGACGACCGACTTCAGGGCCGCCGCAGGGCCGTAGCATTCGCCCCAGCCGACGATGCCCTGGTCGGTCTCGATCTCGACCAGGCAGGAGGCACGGGTGGTGTAGAGCCAGCCGCGCGCCGAGGTGAACGGCCGCTCGACCTTGCACGAGACCACGTGCGTGCGGAGTGCCGTGATGCTCACGCGGCGTCTCCGAGCTGCCCCATCCGCGCCCTCCACGCGGGTCCGGCCTGCACCGACCCTTTCGCGAGCGTCGCATTCCCCGGCCGGCCGGGTCAATCGGACCGGGCTGCGGGGCCGGCTGGGCCCGGGTCCGCTCGTGGCTCGGGCGCTCGCCCGGGTGAGCGGGAAACCGCGCGCTCAGCGCTGCATCAGCAGGCGTCTGACCGTGTGCGCGTTCGCCGGGCCGGCGAGGCCGATGTCCCGCAGCAGATGCGCGTCGAGCCGCGCCAGCGCGCTCAGCGTCCGGCGCTCGACATAGCGCCGGTGAAGCCCGGCGAGGGTGCGCCGCACCGAGCGCGCCGCCGCGCTGTACCCGGCGCCTGTGAGAGTGGTGGTCGTCATGGGGGAGGGTCCTTGGAGTGTGGTGCAGTGCCGGCGGGTCCGACACGGCCACTGTGGCGGCGCGGCGTTTCCCGCGCATGTCCGTCCCGCCGCGATCGTGTTGCGGATGTTTCCGCAACCCGGCGCCGGGACCGCGTATCGACGACCGCCTTGAACCCGGCCCCTGCCCCGGCTACACGGCAGGCCCGAACAGGAACGGAACGATGCCGGACAAGCCCAGGGTGATCGTGGTCGACGACGAGCCGGATCTGCGCGAGGCGGTCGCGGAGTATCTCGGGCAGCAGGGACTCTCGGTGCGCGCGGTCGGCGACGCCGCCGCGTTTCGCGCGGCACTGGCCGAGGCCACGCCGGACATCGCCCTGCTCGACATCAGCCTCCCGGGCGAGGACGGGCTGTCGCTCGCGCGCTTCCTGCGCGGCGCGCACGGCCAGACGGTCGGGATCATCATGGTCACCGCCGCCGGCGAGGTGGTCGATCGCGTGGTCGGGCTCGAGATCGGCGCCGACGACTACGTCGCCAAGCCGTTCGACCTGCGCGAGCTGCTGGCCCGCGTGCGGGCCACCCTGCGCAAGGTGGAGGCCGCGCGGGCCGCGATCGTGCTGCCGGCCAAGCCGGCCGAGCGCATCCCGCTCGGTCCGCTCACCGTCGACATCGCCGCGCGCAAGGTCATGGACGAAACCGGCGCTCCGATCGACCTGACGGCGATGGAGTTCGATCTCGTGCTCGCCTTCGCCGAACGGCCGGGCCGGGTGCTGACCCGCGCGCAGCTGCTCGACATCGCCCATCCCGGCGGCAGCGATCCGTTCGACCGCTCGATCGACGTGCGCATCACACGGCTGAGGCGCAAGATCGAGCGCAATGCGGCCGCGCCGGCGCTGATCCGCACGGTGCGCGGCGCCGGCTACGTGTACGATGGCTGAGCCGGACGCGACGCGCGTTCCTGCGCTCCCGGAGATCACCGAGACGCTGTTCCGCGGCGTTCTCGACCGCACGCCGGCCCGCATCGCCTATCTCGATCGCGACCGCATCCATCGCTACGTCAATCCGGAATACGCCTCGTTCATCGGCCTGCCGATCGAGGCGATCGTCGGGCACACCATCGGCGAGGTCCTGGGCGACGAGGCGGAGGCGCCGATCGACGCGCTTGGCCGGCGCGCGCTCGCCGGCGAGACGGTCCGCTGGCTCGGCTGGCTGACCTATCCGGGCGCGCGGCGGCGCTATGTCGAGCGCGTCTATCATCCGGTGCCCGGACCCGACGGCACGGTCGGAGGCTACTTCGCGATCGTGCGCGACCTCACCGACCTGAAGCAGCGCGAGGAGGAACTCGCCCGGCGCACCGCGCAACTCGAGGCGATCCTCGGCCACATCGCCGAGGGCGTGAACATTGTCGATGCGCAGGGGCGGGTGGTGCTGGCGAACGAGGGCTTTCTGCGGATGTACGGCTATCCGGCCGAACTCGCCGTGCCGGGCACGAAGCTTGCCGAGTTCGTGCGCTACCGGCTGACCCAAGGGACCTACTACACCCACGAAAACCCGGGCGAGGACCGCGAGGCACTGATCGCGCGCCGGGTCGCGGCGCTGATGTCCACCGGAAACGAAACCGTCGAGGAACAGCGGCCGGATGGCCGCACCTTCGAAGTGCGCCGCCGCCGCCTGCCGGACGGCGGACTCCTCTCCACCTATACCGATGTCACCGCGGTGCGCGAGGCCGAGCGCGAGGTGCGCACCCAGCGCGAGACGGTGCGCCAGTCCGAGCGGCTCTCGGCGCTCGGCTCGCTGCTCGCAGGTGTGGCGCATGAGCTGAACAATCCGCTGTCGATCGTGGTCGCGCACGCGACGCTGCTCGAGGACCTCGCCGGGACCGACCCGGCGCTCGCGGCGCGCACGCAGAAGATCCGCAGTGCCGCCGATCGCTGCGCGCGGATCGTGCAGACCTTTCTCGGGCTGGCGCGTCGCCGCCCGCCGGAGCGCAGGCCGCTCAGGATCAGTGAGGTGGTGGACGCGGCGTTCGACCTGGTCGGCTACACGCTCCGCAGCGCCGGCGTGACCGTGACCCGCGATCTGCCGGAGAGCCTTCCGGAGATCGCCGCGGATGCCGACCAGCTGGTGCAGGTGATGATCAACCTGCTGACCAACGCTCACCAGGCGCTGCTGACGCGCGAGCACCCGCGGCTGCTGTCCATTGCCGCGCGCGGCACCGACGAGGGTGGGATCGTGCTCACCGTGGCCGATAACGGGCCCGGGGTGTCGGCCGGGTCGCGCGAGCGGGTGTTCGATCCGTTCTTCACGACCAAGCCCGAGGGCGTCGGCACCGGGGTCGGCCTCTCGCTCTGCCGCAGCATCGTCACCGCGCATGGCGGCACGATCGCGCTCGAGGAGACGCCGGGCGGCGGTGCGACCGTCCGCATCGTGCTGCCGGCGGGTCGCGCGGCCGGCGATCGCGTGGCGGAGCCGGCCGAACCGCCGGCGCTGGTCACGCGCCGCCTGCGCACCGCGCTGGTGGTCGACGACGAGCCGGAGGTCGGGGCCGTGCTCGCGGAGATCCTGCGCGCCGACGGGATGCTGGTGGAGACGTTGTCGGACGGCGCCGGCGCGCAGGCGATGCTGGGCGATCGTGAGGTCGATCTGATCCTGACCGATCTGCGCATGCCCGGCGTGGACGGCTTGGCCCTGCACCGCTGGCTCGCCGATGCGCGCCCGGAGCTCGCGAAACGGGTGGTGTTCGTCACTGGTGACCGGATCAGCACCGCGATCGACATCGCGCTGCGCGAGACCGGCCGGCCGGTGCTGGCCAAGCCGTTTGCCCCCGCCGATGTCCGCCGCGTCGTGCGTGCGGTGGTCGGCGACGGCTGAGGGGTCTCAGGCGGCGTATTTCCACATCCGCTGGTAGCGCAGGTCGACGCCGTCGAGATCGACGATCCCGATCTCGTTCGGCACGTAGCCGAGACCCTGGTAGAAGCTCACTGCGTTCAGCGCGGCCGGCACCAGGATACGCCGCCGTCCGGTCGCGGCGATCGCGGCCTCGACCGCGCGCACGAGCTGCGCGCCGAGCCCCCTGCCGTGGCAGTCCGGATGGACGAACACCGCCCGGACGACCGCGGCCTCCGGTGGCGTGTCCAGCGGCTCCCAGCCTGCGCCCCCGATCAGCCGGCCATGCCGCTCGGCGACGAGATAGCGCCCGGTCTCGACCAGTGCGGGCATCCCGACCGCAGGGGTCCGCCACCAGGCGCCGCGCTCGGCCTCGGAGTAGCTGCGAGGATCGACCGCCGCGATCGCCGCCTGCTGGAAGGCGAGGATCGCTGGGAGATCGGGGCGGCCGGCAAGGCGGATCAGTGCGTTGTCGTTCATCGTCTCGCTCGCTTGCGGAATCGGGCCGGATGGCCGGTATGGGGGCGGAGGATCGGCGGCGGCGGTTTCAGGCGGATGTCGGGGTGCGGGGGTTTCGGTTGCAGTCGTGTCTGCTGTGCCTCGCACCGGCTGATCGTCGTTCTGTCAGGGGATCGTTTGTCCTCAACTCGACTCAATCGTGTCAGGAGG